>JANOEV010000447.1:0-5280 GCA_031413695.1 Burkholderiales bacterium | reverse complement strand
CCCAACCAATGTTACCGGTGACATCGGCGTAAACCTGATTCTCCGCCGGCGCACCCCAATTCAACATCGCACGTTTGAACTCTGTAAAGTTTTTGGCGTACATGTAGTCGATGCTGCCGAAATATGGTGCCATGCCCGGCTCAAACCAACCGGAGCGCACCGCATAGGCGCGTTTAGTTTCACGATCGCGATGGGTTACCGGCCCGTGGCGGGTGAATTCCAATTCGACCGGCACCGCTGCACCACCACGCACAGGAATCGATTCAAGCACCACACGGGTCCGCTCCCACTTGCCCTGATACTTGTAGGCGCGCGGGTCGGCAGGATTGGTTTCATAAACATAAAGGTCTTCTTGGTCAATCGCAAAAATGGTCAAACCAAACGCGATGGTGCCGTTGTGGCCGATTGAGACACCCGGTAACGCCGGTTCCCCGCCGCCGATCACATTCAAGCCGGGTGCGTTTAAATGCACGATGTAGCGCAGCGACGGTGTGGATTGGGCGCGGTGCGGGTCACTCGCCAAAATCGGCCGGCCGGTTGCGGATTTTGCCGGCGACACCACCCATGCATTGCTGCCTTCAAGACTGCCGGTGCCATTGACCATGGCCACAGCCAACGGCGGTTCGAGCGCGACTGCGGGCGAGACGGCGGGCTGGGCATCGAGTGCGGCGCGCTTGCCGTCGCGGCCACTGATCAACACGCCCTGCGTCGCCAGATTAAACACGCGCATGACTTCCGGCGGGATGCATGGGTCAAGGCCGTCGGGAATTCTTGTCTCCCACGCCGGCGATAACGACGAGCGGATTTCATCCGTTTTCAGGTCACTGCGGCAGGTGACGATTGCACGCGAAAATTCCGAACCGAGATTGCGCGTCAGACCGTGGCTACGGATACGCACCACGTCCTCGGGCGCCCACTTCTCGGGGGCATAACCAAAATACCTGAATTCAAACGGCAGTTTAGCCGGGTCACTGCCAACAAAATCAATGTAGGCGTTGATGCCGGCGACAAACCGTGTGGTGATGCGTTCGGCGTTTTTGCCGTACGCCAGCCATTCCTTACGCATATCGCCACGATATAAAAACAGCCGCGCAGCACGATCCTGCTCGACAAAGTTCGCGCCAAAGATGGAAGCCAGTTTGCCCAAGCCACGGCGGCGCCACAAATCAATCTGAAACAGACGGTCGCGTGCGGCATTAAACCCCTGCACAAAAAAAACATCGTCTTCACTCGCCGCGTAGATATGCGGCACGCCCCAGGTGTCGATGAGAATCTGCGCCGGCGCGGCGAGACCGGCGAGTTTGATGGTTTGGGTTGGTGCTGGCGCAGGCGGTGTTGGTATTGCTGCTTGCGCGTGCGCGGGTCGCGAGAACAGCAGCAGCGCCGTTACCGGCAAAACAAAACAGACTTGGCGAAGATTAATTTGACCACCTCATTGTCACGCGGAATGTTCCGATTGACGACCGGACGCCGCTATCTTCGCATTTTCGTTGATTCCGGCACGCTTGGGGTAACCGCAATGATGCCGGTCGTCACACCAGGCCCGCTTGCATCGCCTACGCGGTGCGGTCAGGCCCGGCACACCGGATAACCGGCGTGCGAGCCGCTGCGCCGCAATCGCTGGGGCAGCCTTATGCGGGAATTGCCTGCTTGGCGCGATTCGCCACCAACCGCGCATCCACTAGCGCAACGATCTCATCGATCACCGCGTTTTTTATGCCCTTTTGTGCGGCGACACTTTGCACCAGACGATCTACCCGCTCGATGTTGGGCGCACCACCAAACAGCGCCCGTGCCGCCGACGACGGATTCGCCAGCCCGACAGCGGCATTGGCATATTTTTCAAACGGCACCAGGTCATTCGCATCCGCACCGAGGGAGACACACAAGTCAAACACCCATTGGTAAACGGCGCGTGACTCGTCGATATTGCCGTGCACCGCATCCTTGATCGGCCGCATGCCATCCTTTTGAATGCAGCGATAGTTGCCGCACATCAGCATGCTCCATTTGGCCAGCGGCACAAACACCGATTCATGCACTTTCAGCTTCACCGGCAGCTCAATCAACTTGCCGTTGTCGTTAAACCGCACCGCCTCGACATCAGCCGCAATCTTGCGCAACATGTCGGTGTGTTTGTCCGACACAAACCGTGCCGCCTTGAAATTGGTCGGCAGCCGCACCTGCAATACGTTTACTTTTTCTTCGGGCGGGCGAAATGCCTGCGGATCCGGACTGCATAACGTCATCAAAGCGGGATCAAAATCCGCCCAGACGGCCGGCTCGGTGAAACTTGAATGGCAGGCAGCCATCGACACACCGGGAATACGCGCCATGTAAGGCAGCGGCGGCATATTCATGATCGACATACACGGCACGCCTGACTTCGCCACCCGCGACAACAGGGTGCGCACACCGGGTGCGCTGTATTGCGGCTCCTGCATGGCCAGCGCAACCAAATCAAAATCAGCCGGGTCAACCGCATCGGTGCCCGCGGCATTCAATTTGCCCGGACCGTTGCGCGAGTCAATTTCGACCAAACCCTCGCGGCCCTTGACCGGCAATCGGACCCGCGCGCCCTCACTATTAAACACCGCGACTTCCGCCGGCAGACAAACCAGCGTGACGTTGTGCCCGGCCAGCACAAACTTGGCGCCAAGCAACGAGCCATACGACGCGCCCAAAATCAGAATATTAAAAGCCATGTTGTTTCTTCTCCCCGTTTGTTTTTTTGAGCTGTCGACCGCAAAAAACGCCGCTGAATGCGACTTAATGACCGCAGCTGTTGTAGGGGTAATGCTAGGCGTATTGGGCACCCCGGACAATCGGGACAGACAAGAAAGCCGCTGATACTTTGTTGCACTGCTACATTTTGTTGATGAGGATGGACGAGACGTGATCGTGCGAGGACCTGGCACTACATCGAAGGCACCAGCGCTGCGCCACTGTGGTGATGGATCACCGTAGAAAAACGCTCAAACCGGCGCTTGCAGAAATGAAGCCGATGTCGTTCGGCAATTTGATGTGATTGGCCAAACATAAAATAAATTTTTGTGTGCGTTCATCAGGCGCCAAAACCAATCGTCCGAGGGCCATGTTATTGCGGTGCAGCAAGCGTCATTTCTTGATCATTTCGGAAAATAGAACGTCAGTATTGACGGGCATTTTCAGACATTTTTGGCTGTAAACGCTTGCCAATAATTGTGTTTTGGTCCTTGAATGCGGTTCCGTCAGTCGAGAATTCGCGTCAAAACGGTGGCGAGACATTGCATAGGCAGGACCTCTGGCGCAACCAAAAAACTAACATAATGTTACTAAACCTAGAATCTACCTGAGTTATTTTGGGGGATGACAAGATAAAAAATGTCTGGCAAGATAACATTTGTCAGTCACTTCATATGCTGGGAAAAAACAGAAGGACAGCGATTCAGTTCCATATCAGCATCGGTGTTAAGACAGTTGCTGTGCGCAATTCTTTTCTTATCGTCGCACCGATCCGAACGATTGTTTTCTAGGGATACGCAAATGAACCCAAAACTTGTAATTGCCGGCTTGCTTCTGCTGCAGGGCTGCGCCGCCGTGCAAAGCGTCCATCTAAAGCCCGGCAAGGCATCGGAGGAAGGCGTCGTCTACTATCTCCCCAAAAAACTTGTTAAGTTTGAATTTGAGCGCGCGCCGAAATCGACCCCAGCCGAGCAAATCAAAGCGACAGCTGCATATACAAAAGCAAGTGATGCGAAGGTTGCTGCGCAAGGAGAGAGGAACGCTGCGAAGCGGCTTGCTGACGCGGCGACGCCGGGGACGAGTGCGCGTTTAGAAGCCGAAAAACAGCTTGGCCTGAAGGAGGCTTCGTTAAAGCTGGCCAGTGAAGACCTCACAAAGGCGGAGGAAAAGTTGAGCAAAATTGTAGGCGAGAGCGCGACACCCGACGGTGGACCAAAGGAGTTAGTTGACAGCATCAAGCTGACGGTGTTGCCGGCGGTAGCAGACACGTCGAGACGGTTCTCGGCAAGTCCAAATCATCTAATTACGCGATCCGACAAGCTCGACCTTAAGACTTCAGCCTCCGGGCTCCTGACTAATGCGGTTGGAAGGTCAGACGACAAGACAGCCGACATATTGATGGCGTTGAGCCAGTCAGTTTCTGCGGTGCAGGCTCGTGGGCAGATTCAACGGATGTCTGAGAATTTTCAGGCGCGAACGGCCACTCCTGCTGCCATCGTTTGCCCTGACAGGCGGAAGAGGCCTGCTGATTTTGCGCAATATCCCTTCAAGCTAGAAGTTGTATTCGACCCGATGGATGGTATTGCCGAACCACCGCCAGGCGAACGCGACGCTGGCGGCCAAGAAACCGCCCCTCCTGGCGATGGAATATCCACACAAGCGAATAAAGGGACAAGCGATTCGACAAAAGCTGCAACGTCAAACGGATGGGATCGTTTGAGTGCATATCTCTGTGCCCGCGGGGCGGACTACACCTTTGTATGGAATCCTATCGGCGCCCGTCTTTCCGATCAGGGCGCACTTGACCCGGGCAAAGAAGGGGCGCCGGGAATTTTCTATCGGAGGGCTTTGCCGTATCAGTTGGCTATTTTCAAAACATCGCGAACGGGCGATAGCGGGACACACGAACTGCTTCAGGTTGCATCGCTAGAAATACCAAACGGCAGTCCTCCAGAACTTCTACGCTACGAGGCGGGCGCGTTCACAACCACCGATCTCGCTGCGGAATTTCAGGATGGCATGCTTACCAGCCATTCCATCAATCGGCCGAGCGAAGCGCTTGCAATCGTGAAGATTCCTTATGACATTGCAAAGGCACTGATCTCGGTTCCCGCGGAAATATTCAGATTGCGGGTCGACTACACCAATCAGGAAGCAGCGCTGATCGACGCGCGAACCAAGGTACTTAAGAGCAAGGCGGCGCTGGAGGCGGAAGAAGGAAAGGCAACTGTTAAGTAGGACCCTTTGGGAGGTCGGTTGTTTAGAAATAAATTTGAAAGGCCACGAATATTTTTTGCAATTCTCGTTTGAAACGAACAACCGTTGGTTGCACTAATTTTGGCCGCGCTTGTCGCCCAATTGATTGCCTCACTTTAGGAGCCCCCATGCCCTACTTCATGCTGACCAACCGCAAACTGTCTGATGGTGAACCCGGCGAACAATGCGCCGACGAAATGGCCCACTACATTGCCAAAGACTCGGCCGCCACCAAGCTCGCACAATTTTCTTCCTGGGAAAAAGTATCGGATAGGGATTTCCGGCAGCGCCTCACCGACG
>JANOEV010000446.1:0-1709 GCA_031413695.1 Burkholderiales bacterium | reverse complement strand
AGCGGTGGCAAGGTGAATCTTGAGATCGACCTGCTGGCGCGTTATCTCGAGCGGATGGCGTCAGTCGGGACGTGATCGTTGTCAGATCGGTGCGTCATCTGGGCATCGTGCCGCGCACCGCGTAAAATACGCCTAAGACATATTGCACAGGCGCAATTGTCGAATCTCCATATTCAGAAAGGCTTTTCAGGCATTTATGCCTGAAAACGCCCGCCAGTAAACGTTTTTCAATTTCAGGGCCTCCACCATGACCATTGCCACCACTGAAGAAATCATTCACGAAATCCGCCAGGGCAAGATGGTGGTATTGGTCGACGCCGAAGATCGTGAAAACGAAGGCGATCTGGTGATGGCCGCGGATTTTGTCACGCCCGAGGCGATTAATTTCATGGCCACCCATGCACGCGGCCTGATCTGTATGCCGATCACCGAGGCGCACGCGCAACAGCTCAATATTGCACCAATGGTGGCGGTCAACCGCACCTCGCACGGCACCGCGTTCACGGTATCGATCGAAGCGGCCACCGGCGTGAGTACCGGCATTTCCGCGGCAGACCGTGCCCGCACTGTGCGGGTTGCCGCCGCACGCAATGCCAGTGCCGACGATATCGTCCAGCCAGGCCATATTTTTCCGTTGATTGCGCAAAATGGCGGCGTGTTGATGCGCGCCGGGCACACCGAGGCGGCTTGTGATCTGGCGGCGCTGGCCGGATTATCCACGGCGGGTGTGATTTGCGAAATTCTGAACGAGGACGGCTCGATGGCACGTTTGCCGGATCTGGTGCCGTTTGCCAAACAACACGGCTTGAAGGTCGGCACCATTGCCGATTTGATCCGCTACCGTTCGATCAACGAGACGCTGGTGGAGAAAGTCGCCATGCGTGAAGTCAACACGCCGTATGGCGCGTTTACCCTGCACCTGTTCAAGGACAAAACTGCCAACGAAATGCATATGGCGTTGACGCGTGGTGATATCCAGCCGAATGTGCCGGTGTTGACGCGTGTGCATGAGCCGTTTACCGGCGCCGATTTTTTTGAATTTGAAAGCGGCCGTCACGCCTATTCGGTGGGCGAGGCAATGCGGATTGTTGCCGCCGAGGGCAGCGGGGTCATTGTGTTGCTACGCCGCGAGGAAGACGCCGAGGCGTTGCTCGACCGGTTCACCCTGACGCCGGCCGGCCGAGGCCAAATCGAAAAAGGGCGCAAAGTGGGACCCGCGCATGTACGGCATCGGTGCGCAAATTTTGCGGAATCTGAATGTGCGCAAAATGCGCGTGTTGTCGTGGCCAAAAAATATTCCATCGATGTCCGGCTTTGACCTCGAAGTGGTGGAATATGTGCCGCCGTCGACGGCCAAAGCGACCACCGCAACCGACCGCAAATTGAAAGTGGTATGAACAAACTGGCATCTTCTCTGGCAGGCCGCGGCCTCAAAATCGGACTCGTACAAAGCCGCTTTAATGCGCCGATCGTCGATAAAATGGTCGCCGCTTGTCTGACTGAACTGACACGCCTCGGTGTCGTTGACGGCGATATCGATTGCGCCAGTGTGCCCGGCGCGCTGGAAATACCATTGGCGTTACAAGCCATGGCGATGACCAACGCTTATGATGCATTGATTGCCATCGGTGCGGTGATTCGCGGCGAAACCTATCATTTCGAAGTGGTCTCGAATGAATCCTGCCGTGGTGTCACCGATGTGTCGCTAC
>JANOEV010000445.1:0-2483 GCA_031413695.1 Burkholderiales bacterium | reverse complement strand
GTTTCACGGATTTGCTTGACCTTGCCGGTTGTCGGATCAATATCGCCGCCGCGTGATGTGGGGGCGGCGATGGGGTTCATCGATTCACCATTCCATTCGTAGGCGACGGTATTTTTGGGGAAGGCGTAATCACCCGGGTCCTTATAGTCGTTTTTCGCCTGGTCCTTGCGGACTTTGACGGTGGTGAACATGCCGCCCATTTCAATCGGCCCAAATTGTCCGGTGCCTGTCATCATCGGCAACGTGTTGTCAGGCAGCGGCATTTCCATTTCGCCCATATCGGCCATACCGCGCTCACCCATCACCATGTAGTCGGGAATTAACTTTGTGATTTTGCTGACCACCTCGCGGTGATCGACGCCGATCATTGTTGGCACATCGTGGCCCATCGCGTTCATCGTGTGATGTGACTTATGGCAATGAAACGCCCAGTCGCCAGGTTCGGTGGCAACAAACTCAAAGGCGCGCATTTGACCGACGGCAATATCGGTCGTGACCTCGGGCCAGCGTGCGCTCGGCGGAACAATGCCGCCGTCGGTTTGGGTGACGACAAATTCGTGCCCGTGCAAATGAATCGGATGATTGGTCATGGTCAGATTGCCGACCCGGATACGCACGCGGTCGCCCTGCCGGCACACCAGCGGGTCGATACCCGGAAAGGCGCGCGAATTCCACGTCCACAGATTGAAGTCGAGCATGGTGTTGACTTTTGGCACTGCGCTACCGGGTTCCACGTCGTAGGCGTTGAGCAAAAAACAGAAGTCGCGATCACAGTCTTGATAGCCGGGCAGTGTCTTCGGGTTTTTGGGGTGGGTGATCCACAGTCCCATCATGCCCATCGCCATTTGTGTCATTTCATCTGCATGCGGGTGGTACATGAAGGTGCCCGGCCGTCGCGCCTCGAATTCATACACGTAGGTTTGTCCCGGATTGATTTGGGGCTGGGTCAAGCCACCGACACCGTCCATGCCGTTTGGCAGCCGCTGCCCATGCCAGTGAATAGTGGTGTGCTCGGGTAATTTGTTGGTGACAAACAGTCGAACCTTGTCCCCTTCAACCACTTCAATGGTTGGCCCGGGTGATTGGCCGTTGTAGCCCCACAATCGTGCTTTCATGCCGGGTGCAATTTCACGGATGACCGGCTCGGCGACCAGGTGAAATTCCTTCCAGCCGTTTTTCATGCGGAATGGCAGTGTCCAGCCATTTAACGTCACCACCGGGTTGTAGGGACGTCCGGCACTTGGAAAAAGTGGAGGTGCCATATTCGCGCTTACTTGTTGAGCGGCTTCCGGCACGGCTCCCATTGCGGCTTTGCTGACAACGGCGGCACCTGCTAGCACGCCGGCACCGGATAAAAACTGTCTTCGATTGGTCATTTGTTCACTTTCGGAAAATGTTGTCTACGCAGCCGATCAGTGGCCGGCGCCGGCATCGTTCATCGGCGTGGCCGCGCCCGACAACATGCTCATCCCACTTGGCTTACCAAGCATGGCGGCCTTCAGGGCGGCGTCGGCAAGCCAAAAATCGCGCTCCGCTTCAATTGCCTGAATGACGCTGCCGATTTGCGCGCGGGAATCTGCGAGCAAATCGAAAACACCCAGCAGCATGCCGTTGTACTTCAGCAGTACTTCGTCAGCAATGGCCTTACGCAGCGGTACGATTTCGTTGCGATGATGCAGCGATAAATCGTAAGCTGTGCGCCAAGCGGCATATTGTTCGCGAATTCCTGACTCCGCATCGATGCCGGTTTGGATGACCCTTTGCGTAGCCGCAATGTAGCGCGCGTGTGCTTCACTACGGGTGGCATCGCCCCAGTCGAATAGCGGGATGGCGAGCTCCAATTCGTAGCCACGTTGGGGAGGTTTGCCGGTTTCGCTATTACGGACGCCGGCGAGATGAAAGGCGTTTACATAACTGGTGGCTTTGGTGTAGCCGTTTTTGGATGCCAGCATACCAAGCTCGGCCGAGGCTATTTGAACATCGAGGCGCTGGCTGATCGCATTTTGTGCCACCACACCTTCCGGCTTGGGCTGCGTGGGTAGGTCAGGCAGGCGCGCGGGCAGTTTCAATTTTGCCGCGAGCGCCGAATCGAGTCCGAGCGCGCGAATTAACACCTCTCGGGTTGACACCGCCACTTGTTTCGCCCGGGCGAGTTGGGCAAGTGCGTCGGCATAAAACACCTGTTGGCGGGCGCGTTGTAATTTGCTGAAGTTGCCCGCCTGGTACATGCGTTTGGCAAGTTCCGCGCTGGCCTCTGCCGCTTCCATTACCTGTTCGAAATAACTGAGTGACTGTTGGGCAGCGACGGCGTTGACCCATGCCCGGCGCGTATTGGTGGCGGTTTCGACCACATTTGCCGCACCGCGCAGGCGCGCTTGTGTCTGCGCGGACTCCGCAATATCGAGACGAGAGGGCAGGTAAATCAGTTCAAGCAGCGAGACCGACAATATGCGACCGATATCCAGATCCACGCCGCCGTCTTC
>JANOEV010000444.1:0-2230 GCA_031413695.1 Burkholderiales bacterium | reverse complement strand
CCCTTGAAGGTCTCGACGTTGATCTCAGCCGACTTGAGGGCTGCGTCGCCCAGGATTGCGGACTTGACCTTCAGCGTGATCACGCTGTCGTCGACGTATTCGCCGGTCGACTGCATTGACGGCACTGGCGCAACGCTGCTTTCGAAAAGGCACGCGGCGACATTGGTGGGTGGTCGCGCTTGGCATGTTTGGTGCGGCAATGTTTTATGGTGATGCAATCATCACGCCCGCCATTTCAGTCCTGTCGGCTGTCGAAGGGCTGGGGCTGGTTGAGCCTGCTCTAAACCAATTTGTTGTGCCAATTTCAATTGGAATTTTGATCGCACTTTTTGCGGTTCAACGGCACGGCACGGCCGCTGTTGGTCGATTTTTTGGGCCTGTGATGGTGCTCTGGTTTTTGGTGTTGGCGATTCTTGGTGTATTACAAATCATCAACAACCCCGGCATTTTGCACGCATTCAACCCTTGGTACAGCTGGCAGTTTTTTATTGAGCACAAAGTTGCCGCCTGGATTACGTTGGGCGCGGTTGTGCTTTGTGTCACCGGCGGTGAAGCACTTTATGCCGACATGGGACACTTTGGGCGCAAGCCGATCCGCGTCGGCTGGTTTTCGCTGGTTTGGCCTGCATTGCTGCTCAATTATTTCGGTCAGGGTGCATTGTTGTTATCAAACCCTGACGCAATCAAAAACCCGTTTTACTTGATGGCACCGAATTGGGCATTGTTACCAATGGTCGGACTTGCAGCTTGCGCAACGGTAATTGCCTCGCAAGCGGTCATTTCAGGTGCGTTCAGTTTGACCAAACAAGCCATCCAGCTGGGCTACCTGCCGCGATTCAGCATCCAGCATACCAATGAGCTTGAGTCAGGTCAGATCTATATCCCGTTTATCAACTGGGGCCTGATGCTGGGCATCATTGCGTTGGTTCTGATCTTTAAGAATTCAAGCAACCTTGCAGCCGCCTATGGCATTGCTGTCATGCTGACAATGACCATAGACACGCTATTGCTGTTCGTTGTCATGGTTTACATTTGGAAATGGAGCAAGATTCTTGTGGTTGCTCTGGTCGGCGGGATTCTGGCAAACGACATCATGTTCCTATCGGCGACCGCGACAAAAATTGGCGACGGCGGCTGGTTCCCACTTGTCATTGGTGTTGCCATGTTCACCATCATGAGCACCTGGCGGCGCGGGCGCGAAATTGTGCGCCGTAAGGTTAACGACGGCGCGATGCCGCTGAAGGGATTTGTCGAGTCGATTTCGCTATCGGATACGCCGAGGGTCGAAGGCACCGGCGTATTCATGACCACCAACCCGGGCGGTGTGCCAAACGCGCTTTTGCACAACCTTAAACACAACAAGGTTCTGCACGGACGCGTGATTATTTTGTCGATCATGATTGAAGATATCCCACGCGTGCCGAAGGAAGACTACATTTGGATTGACAATTTGGGCCATGGCTTTTACAGCATCACCGCTCACTATGGATTTAAAGAAACGCCCAATGTGCCCACCATGATGAACGATTGCAAACTTCAATCGATGTCATTTGACATGATGGATACCAGCTTTTTTGTAAATCGTGAGTCACTCATCGCCACCCCTCGCGGGGGGATGGCGCTCTGGCGCGAACATCTTTTTGTTTGGATGTCGCACCTTGCGGCGAAAGCATCCGATTACTTTCGGATACCGACCAATCGCGTTGTTGAATTGGGAACCCAGGTAGAAATATAACGACCGGCAATCAACAGAGTCTCAGCGATTGACAGCGTTCGTGAATGGCTGTTTGGATAAGTCAGAAAGCAAAAAGCCCAGTACTGATGTACTGGGCTTTTTGTTTATAGGGTCTTGGCGATGACCTACTTTCGCACGGGTATACCGCACTATCATCGGCGCTGCGTCGTTTCACGGTCCTGTTCGGGATGGGAAGGGGTGGGGCCAACGCGCTATGGTCGCCAAGAATTCGGGGTGTTGCTCGTCCACAGACCGCAATTGCTTTTGGTCTTTGGTGTGAACGCTCAACCGCATTCGTAGAAGAAGTAAAAACTGATTAAATTGTATTGCGTTGCAAGTCCTATAACCGGCCAAACAGCCAACGTTCAACTGTTTGATCGCTTAAGGTTATAGAGTCAAGCCTTACGGGCAATTAGTACTGGTTAGCTTAACGCATTACTGCGCTTCCACACCCAGCCTATCAACGTCCTGGTCTCGAACGACCCTTCAAGGGGG
>JANOEV010000443.1:0-3663 GCA_031413695.1 Burkholderiales bacterium | reverse complement strand
AGGCAAACCAAACGGTAACGTCCATGATTTTTACGTGCTTTAAAAGTGATTATTAGACGGGCATTTTCAGCCATTTTTGCCTGAAGGCGCCCGTGGAGTGGCGGGTTTGTCATGCGCGTTTGTTACTGCGCGTTGGCTATTTTGATTCAACGTATTTTTGATTGCCCTCAACCGCGCGTTTTGCCATGCCGTCGATTAACGACGGCGCAATCAGTTTCAACCACTGCCCGAGTTTGCCTTTGGCGGTCATGACCACTTCGCGTTTGCGCGATTTAATGGCGCGTATCATGATCGAGGCACATTGTTCGACGCTCATGACATCGTCTTTGTTTACCGGGTCTATTTTTGCCGGCTTGCCGTCGGCGCCAGTCGCGTTTTCCCGAATACCGGTCGCGACAAAGCCGGGATAGATCATCGTCACCGACACGCCGGTTGCGGCGAGCTCAATACGCAGTGAATCAAAAAAGCCGCGCATGGCGTGTTTGCTTGCGGCGTAGGCTGTGCGGGTGGGCACACCGACCAGGCCGGTCAGGCTGGCGACACCGACGATGCGCCCCTTGGCGCGGGTCAAATGTGGCAACGCGTAATGGGTGCAATACACCGCCCCCATGTAATTGACCTGCATGATGCGTTCAACAACCGCCATGTCTTTGATGTCGGCGAATTTTGCCCACATGGTCATGCCGGCGTTGAGCACAATGGTATCGATGCCGCCAAACTCTGAAACGGTGGCATCAATCAAACGTTTGCAGTCATCGGCAATGGCGACGTCACACGCGATCACCGTCGCTCTTGAGCCGCTGGTTTTGCCGATCTCGCGCACCTTGTCGGCAACCCGCTCCAATTCATCAACCCGCCGCGACGATAAAACCAGATGGGCACCTTTTTGTGCGAGTTGATAGGCGAGCTCTTCGCCGATACCGGTCGAGGCGCCGGTGATGATGGTGACATTATTTTCGAGGGTCATTAGCTTTCCGTTTCGACATCTGGAATATGGTTAAACGCAATCGCCAGCCGGCCATGGTCGAGGGCACGATGGGCGCCGCCAAAGTAGGCGGCACGTTTGCCGTAGCGGGTATTGAGCGAATCGATGGCGGCGTTGAGGCGTTTTTTCTCGGTGGCCTCAGTCTCGCCGAACAGCGAAAAATTCGCAGACGCTTCTGGCCGCAGGTCCCCCAGCACGAGTGCGACCTGCAACGGTTTGGCGGATTTTCTGGCGGGATACTGTTGCCATAGTTGCTCGACGGCGTGAATCAGCGCCAGCGTATCCTCGGTGTCTTGCAATCGCGTCGAGGCTTCAAACGTCGGCGCGTTCATGAATTTGACCTTGATGGAGAGGGCGCCGGTGGTGTGGCAGGCTTTGCGCAGCCGCATCGCCGCCTTTTGCGTGAGCCGGTTCAGCACCGCCAGCGCATTGTCACGATCACGCAGCTCCGGCGGCAACACGTGTGAATGGCCGATCGACCCCATTTCATTGTGTGGCTCGGAAACCTCCTCGCCGCGCAGTTTCTTGTAGAAGCGCAATCCGCCGACGCCGCCCCAGATACTGTGTAACTGATCGGGCGTTTGTGCATAAAGCTGGTCGATGGTCATCACACCGGCTTGATGCAGCCGCGCTTCCATGTTGCCGCCGACACCGTTGAGCGCCCGCAGGCCGAGGTGGGCGATTTTTTGCGGGACATCGTGTTCCTCAAGCACCACCAGCCCGTCGGGCTTCATCATGTCTGAGGCGAGTTTGGCCAGAAACAGATTGGGCGCAATACCAATCGACACCTTCATGTATTCACCGACCGTCGCCGCCAGATGGCGCTTGATGTCCATCGACAATTGTTTTGCGCGCTCGACGGTTTTGTACCCTGACGGTAGATCGCACACCATTTCGTCAATCGACAACACCTTGCGCACCGGGGCGATCTCGTCGACCGCCTTTACGGCGCGCTGATGAATATCGATATAGATCTCGTGGCGCGCCACCACCAACACAATGTCGGGAATGCGCTTTTTGGCTTCGCCGACGTTGGTCAGCGTCTTGACGCCAAAACGTTTGGCCTCGATGCTGGCGGCGATCAGGCAGGTCGAATCGGCCAGCATCGGCACCACGCCGACCGGCCGGCCGCGCAGCTCCGGGCGCACCTGTTGCTCGCAGGATGCAAAGTAAGAATTGAAGTCGACCAGTAGCGCGTTTACAGACATGCGTCAATGTTACGCCTGTGCCAAAAGGCTGTAAATAAATACAGAAATGCGGGAAATTGAAAGTGTCCATCTGACGGACATTTCCAGCCTGTTTTATCTCAAATGCCTGGTGGTTATTGGTGTTTCGGAGATAAATAACGCCTTGGGACGACGTTGTTTTTGAATGTGTCACCAGTTTGGTTGCAGCGCAATCCACCAGCGCGGACGACAAACAGGCCGACGATTTCTGCATTTGGTCGTCCGACGTTGGTGTCTGTGGTGCATTCGGCGAACAATCCATTCATTGCATCACCGAACTGATTTTTTGAGAGGCCTGAAATGAAAACCTTCGTTGCCAATAAAACCACCAAACTCTTGTTATGGATTCTGGTCGCCGTGCTCGCGTTGATCGCGGTTTCGTTCCTGATGGTACATCTGCATAACGTCCAGCAATGGGATGGCGGCCTTTACCTGTTTGGCGATGACATGTCCGATTCGGTGCTCGGCTGGATGATTGCGGTACCGGTGTTGATTGTGGCGGCAGTGGTCACCGTCGGCGCCCTGATGGGTGTTGGCATCATCCTCGCCGGCGTGGTTGCCATGGTGGTGGTGCTGGCATTGCTCGCGGCGATCTTTGGCATCCTGATGGTGGTACTGCCGTTTGCGATATTGTTTGCCGTACCGGTGTTGATTATCTGGGGCATTGTGAAGTTGGTGTCACGCAAGTCATACCAGCCGCGTGCCAACGGTGCCGCTATTTAAATGAAATCACCCGGGCTGTCGCAGCGGGCGGCTCACACAATTCTTCTTCGTCAAACACCTTGTCGCCGTCGCTATCCGCCACACCCGTCGCCTGCAGATTGGCAAAATCATGCAGGGTGCGGTCAAGCAGATGCGATGGTGCGACATTCGACAATGCGCGGAAAATATTTTCGATTCGGCCGGGAAATTTTTTGTCCCAATCGCGCAACATCAATTTGACCTGCTGACGCTGCAGGTTGTCCTGTGAGCCGCATAAATCACAGGGGATAATCGGAAACGCTTTCAAGTCCGCGTAACTTTCCAGATCACGCTCATCGACGTAAGCAAGCGGTCGGATCACGATATGTTTACCGTTGTCGGAAACCAGCTTCGGCGGCATGGCCTTGAGTTTGGAGCCAAAAAATGCGTTGAGGAAAAACGTTTGCACAATGTCGTCGCGGTGATGGCCGAGTGCAATTTTTGTCGCGCCCAATTCAGCCGCCACCCGGTAAATCACGCCGCGTCGAAGTCGCGAGCACAATGAACACATCGTCTTGCCCTCGGGAATGACCCTCTTCACTGTTGAATAAGTATCCTGCTCTTCGATGCGAAACGGAATGCCCAGACCGGTCAGGTAGTCGGGCAGGATGTGTTCGGGGTACCCCGGATGTTTCTGGTCAAGGTTAAACGCAACAATTTCGAACGGTACCGGCGATTTCTCTTTCAGGCCGAGTAACACGTCGAGCAGGG
>JANOEV010000442.1:0-5771 GCA_031413695.1 Burkholderiales bacterium | reverse complement strand
GTTGATATCCCAGCGCAGACCGGCACGCAGTTGGTGCTCGGTGATATCGGCGAATGATAGACGGCTCTGGTTGTTGTTGATGATCATGTCGATGTTGGTGCTGGGGATGTATAGGAACCGGTAATTCACATCGACCGACGTGACCGACGTAATGGCGTAACTGAAACCGGCCGACAGAGCGCCGGCAAAGGCCAGCCTGGTCACTGAACCATGACCGGTGAAACCGGGCCGGGCTGTCGGAGCGGCACACGATCCCGCCACGGCCGTGTCGCATTCGGTTTCAGTCGTCACGTGATTCCGGTCAATATCAAGATAGGCAAAGCCAACACCACCACCGACATAAGGAGTAAATGCGCTTGCGTTCTTCCAATCGTAGTATGTGTTGGCCATGAAGACGCCGCTCTTTATCGACGAGGTGTCGCTTGAGGTCCCATCAATGCGGACGGTCGTCGGCAAGGGGCCGTACGCAGGCGGCGGCGCGCCGTTTGCCAGATGCTGTTGATAGCTATAATTTCCGCGAAACTTATATTCGGTATTGCCGCGACGTTCCATCGTTAGGTCGGACCGCCAATTCTGCGTCCAGTGGTAGCCGACGCCGATGCCATAGGTAATCGATGTATCGAAATCGTCGTTGAACCAGGCCGACGATGAGCCGAAACCGGTTCCGGTCGGCGATGAGGCGTCGACGCCGTCGCCAGCACCATACACGATGCCGCGCTCGGAGCCCGACACATCGGATTGGCGAGCAAGGCCAATATCGGCGCGCATATACCAGCCACTCGGACCCTCGTACGAGGGATAGGGTGCCGGCACCGGCACGGCGACGTGGCCGCGATCTAGTTTGGTGACAACGATACGCTGGCGGCATTGGTTGCAAATTTGATCGAGGCCGATCTGCTGATCATCCTGACCGATCAAAAGGGGTTGTTCTCAGCGGATCCGCGCAGCAACCCGGCGGCGACGCTCGTTACATGCGGCAAGGCGGGTGATCCGGCGTTGGAAAAAATGGCTGGTGGCGCCGGTTCGTCGCTTGGCAGGGGTGGCATGCTTACCAAGATCCTGGCGGCAAAAAAAGCCGCCCTGTCGGGAACCTCAACCGTGATTGCCGATGGCCGGGCGGAAAATGTATTGCCGCAGATCGTGGTTGGAACGGCGATCGGGACACGTCTTGATGCGGAAGCCAGCACCATGCAGGCGCGAAAAATGTGGCTGGCAGGGCATCTCAAAACCATGGGCAGACTGGTGTTGGACGACGGCGCGGCACGTGCGCTTGTGAGTGGCGGCAGGTCACTATTGTCGATTGGTGTTGTCGAAGTCGATGGAAATTTCTTGCGCGGCGACGTGGTCAGCGCGGTGCGCGAGAACGGTGAGGAAATTGCGCGGGGGCTGTGTAATTATTCGTCAGTTGAAGCGCAAAAAATTGCCCGCAAGGCGACGACTGAAATTGAGGCGATCCTTGGTTATGTCGCCGAACCGGAACTAATTCACCGCGACAATCTGGTGCTGGTTTGATGCGTCATGCAAACCGTAAAGTTAACGGATGGGATCACCCGAGGTCACGGATAACGTGACGGCGTGACGACCGCGGCTGGCGCGACATATGTCACGCCCGATGGATTTGCCGGTGGTTGCGTCATCGGCTGCGATACGAATCGGTTGAGCTCGGCGGAACGGAAAAATGCCATCACCTTTGGAACATAGGCTTGGGTCTCGGCAAACGGCGGAATCTGGTTGCCATGCCGGATCACGGCATTCTCGCCGGCGTTATAGCCGGCAATCGCCAGCTCGATATTGCCGTTGAACATTTTGATCAACTGGCTCAGATAACGCGTGCCGCCAAAAATGTTTTCGACCGGATCGTAAATATTCTTGACGCCCATCCGGTCGGCTGTTGCGGGGATGAGTTGCATCAGACCGATTGCGCCTTTGCTGGATAGCGCCCGCTCGTTATACCCCGACTCGGCGCGGATCACGGCATGCACCAACCGGGGGTCGACGCCGTGTGTCCGGGCCGCATTGTCAATCACCGGCACCAGCTTGCCGATATCAACCGTCTTCGGAAAATTCGGGGTCCACGCGTTGGGGCGGGTTTTCCAAGAGTCGGGAATCTTGTAAACAAGTTTATAGCGCTTGTCCAAATGCGGCAAATTGGAGAAATGCGTGACGCCGTTGTCGTCCTTGAATGCGTAGATATTGGCATCGGCAGGTATGGGTGATGCCAGTGCCAATACAAATACCGCGATGCCCACCTGGGGCAGGCGTGAACGTAAGGCTGGCGGATTGTTGTTTTGGGACATGGCGGGCGAATCCTACACCAGATTCAAAGATCAGCAAAATTCAGGCGATACAAGGATGATTCGCCAGCCGGGCAGGGTATCGACGGTTACGGCCGTCGCCAACGATGGAAATGCGGGTGTTGTTGTTTGTTGCCGGCTTATGTAACCTTGTCGGATGGCCGAAAACACCGAACAAACCATGCCAATGGCAACTGGCAACGCCGCGGCCGATCAGCAGCCTGCCATTCCGGCACCGTTTCAGCGGCCGCGATTTGAGGCACCCTGGGTGATTTTGGCCGCATTACTGGTCGCCACGATTCTCGCCGCCCATCAAAGCAACGTTCGGACGAAGAAGGACGCGCAGGCACGGTTTGGTGATATGGCCGTTAATGCGTCCAAACAAATTCTCAATGAAGTGCGGCATGTTGAGGATGCAATGGCGCTTGGCGGCGCGGTGATCGCGTCGTCGCCAAGCATAGACAACAAACGCTGGAACACCTATCTCGATGCGCGTATTCAACGTGCAGAGCCGGCGATCGGATTGGTCCGGCTTGAATATCGTGCAGCCGCAAAATATCGCGACGGCGGAAAACCGGCCGAACGACCTTTGTTGATCCGCGACTTAGAAGAGGAACTGCGTCTGGGCGATTTTTTGTCAACCTCGCCGCTGATTGATGATGCGATGGTGGTGGCACGGCGAACGCAGAAAAGTGTGATGACAACGGCGCTGCCTGGCAATGATGCCGTCACCGCAACCGAATACGTCGCGATGGTGAAACCGGTTTACGCGTCATTTGTCCGGTCGGACGAGCCGGTTGGTTATATGGTTGCAATATTGCGGCCACATAAGTTGCTGGCGTTTGCAGCAACAGAAAACGGCCAGCGTCTCGCCCTGGCAATCTTGTCGCCCAATGATTTGTTGTCGATTTCCGCCGGCCGCGTTGCCCCCATGAGTGTGTTGTCGGTGCAGCTGCCGCTAAGTGTTGGCCAGCGTGAGTGGACGCTTGATGTCGGTGCCACAACCAAGCTGGTAGACGAATTGTCCAGCCAGATGCCGGCGACGATACTGTTTGTTGGCATTCTCGGCACATTATCGCTGGCCGGACTGATGTGGTTGTTAACACGATTGCGTGAGCAGGCGGCGACACTCGCCAACAGCATGACATTAAAGTTGCGGGACCAGGTCAAGTTTACAGATGACTTGATTGAACTGAATCCGAATCCGATTTACCGCAAAGATGCAGAGGGTCGTCTGATATCGGTCAACCGGGCGTGGGAGCAACTGAACAAGCGTGACCGCAAGGACGTGATCGGCAAAACCAGCCACGCGTTTCAGGCCGCAAGAATTGCCGACGCCGAGGCGCGTTTCGACGCCGACGTATTGGCCTCACCCGCCGGCTTTGAAGCGCGCGAAGCATATGTTGTTGATGCCGCCGGAAGAGAAGTGCCGACCATCATGGCCAGGCAGGCGGTGCGGCGTGCCGACGGCACCATAGACGGCATCATCGGCACAATTACCGATGTCACGCTGGTCAAACAACTCGAGCGCGAAGTAGCACGGCAACGCGAGCAGCTTGACCTGGTCATTCGTTCGTCCCAGCAGGGTATTTTTGATGTGGATTTTGCCGCCGACGGCAACCAGTATTACTCTGAACGGTTTCGCGAAATTCTCGGCTTTGGACCGGACAATTTCCCGACAAAATTCACCTGGAAGGACTGGGTCTATCCGGCCGATGAAGAGATGTTCCACCACCATTTGCTCGAGCACTTAAAGCGGCTTTCCCCCTACCTCGACGTTGAGTGCCGTGCGCGGCGGGTCGGTGCCGGCCACATGTGGTTGCGCGTGCGCGGCGTCGCGCAATACGATGACCATGATGTTGCTGTCCGCTTTGTCGGTTCAATTGTCGATGTCACCGAACGGCGGGAGGCGGAATTGAAGCTGATCGAGGCGAATATACGTGTGATGGAGGCCGCGCGCGCAAAGGAGGCGTTCCTGGCAACGATGAGTCATGAAATCCGTACGCCGATGAACGGTGTGCTGGGCATGGCAAGTCTGTTAGCCGACACCGAACTCAATGACGAACAGCGCGATTACATCCGGCTGATCCGGTCCTCGGGCGATACGCTGCTGCGATTGATCAATGATGTACTGGACTTTTCAAAGATTGAATCCGGTCAGATGACGCTCGAGACGGTCAGCGTCGAATTGGTCAGCGTGGTTGAAGAGGCGTTTGAGTTGGTGGCCGAAAAAGCGCGGGAAAAAAACCTGGCGCTGGTTTACGATTTGCGAGATGACATTCCCGACTACATCATTGCCGATGCAACGCGTTTGCGGCAGATCCTCTTGAACCTGCTGTCAAACGCCATCAAGTTCACCGAGAAAGGCGAAATTGCACTGACGATGTCGTGTGAAGAAATGGCGGACGGCCAGCTGAAATTGACGGCAAAAATTCAGGACACCGGAATCGGAATTCCGGCCGACCGAATTACCCAGTTGTTCCAGCCGTTTACCCAAGTCGACGCATCGACCACGCGAAAGTACGGCGGGACCGGCCTTGGCCTGGCAATTGTCAAACGACTGGTTACGATGATGGGTGGCGACGTGGCGTTGGCAAGCGTTGAAGGTTCAGGTTCGACTTTTTCGTTCGGCATTGTCACCAGCGCGACCAAAGGCCCGCCAAGACCGTATTTGCAGCGGGCAATACCGGCGTTTGCAGGCGTGCGTCTGCTGCTGGTTGACAGTAATTTGCGTCGTCGGGATGCGGTCGCCAACCGGTATCAGTTGTGGGGGTTTGCGGTCATGCCTGAGACATGCGCCGAGGCAATAGGGCGTCTGCAAGTAGAGGTCGGCGTCGATCATGCGGTTGATATTCTTGTCACCGACACGCTGTTGCCATCGACCGATGCCGATGCGCTTGCGGCGGTGGTGGCAATGGAAGACCGCCGACGCACCGCGGCCGGCCAGCCAAAACTGTCTGTTGTGTTGATGTCGAATTTGTCGCGCGCAGATTTGGCGCGGCTGACAGCGTTCAAACCGCTGCGACATGACATGCTGGTGGTGCGTCCGGCCAGCAGGTCGCGCATGTTTGACGTGTTGACGCAGGCGGCAATGCGCATCAACAACAATGATGTTGCAACGCGGCCGTTTACGCCGGTGCCGGTTTATGACGGTGAATTTTCAGCGGGTGGGCACGCGACATCGGCCGTTGCCGTTAAATCTGGGGCGATGCCGGTCAGGGCGGCGGCTGGGGCAAATGCCGTGTTGGTGGATCCAATCAACATCCTGGTGGCTGAAGACAATGAAGTCAACCAGCGCGTGATTGAGGGCATGCTCAGGCGGCTCGGCCACAACGTCACCATTGTTGCCGACGGACAGGCGGCGGTTGATACGATGGCGGCACAAAAACCAGAGGCCGAAGAATTATTTGATGTTGTTCTGATGGACATCCATATGCCGGTACTCGACGGCGTGGCGGCGATGAAAGTGGAAGACGC
>JANOEV010000441.1:0-3738 GCA_031413695.1 Burkholderiales bacterium | reverse complement strand
ACGGATTTTTGCCAGCGCGGCCAGGTTGATTGCCGTGAAATCGGAAAAGCCGCAGAGAATCTTCTTCGACGCGGCTACCGCCTGCCAGTCAATACGATGCACAATCCGCGACAGACCGTAACCACCGCGCGACATCATCATCATGTCGATGGACGGATCCGCCAGCAGCGCATGAAAATCAGCCAGGCGCACTTCATCCGGCGCGGAAAAATATTCAAACGCGTCGGTGGCGTGCGGCGCGACCACACAACGATGCCCGAGCGCCTGCAGACAAGCGACGCCGCGCGCGAGCCGCGCCGCATCGGGCGAGCCGGCCGGGGAGAAAATACCAATACTGCCACCCGCGGGAAGCGCCCGCGGAACGATAAATCGCGACGACTTCATTGGATTACTTCCGCAGCGCCTGTGCGTCGACCACGGCCAGCGCCGTCATGTTGATGATGCGCCTTACCGTGGCGGTTGGCGTGACGATATGCACCGGCTTGGCCGCACCGAGCAAAATCGGCCCGATGGTGATGCCACTACCCGCGGCGGTCTTTAACAAGTTAAAGGCGATGTTGGCGGCGTCAAGCGTCGGCATGATCAACAGGTTTGCGTCACCTTTGAGCGTTGTATTTGGCATCACCGCCGCGCGTACCTCATCCGAGAGTGCCGCATCGCCGTGCATTTCACCGTCAACTTCCAAAGCCGGGGCGCGTGCGTTGATGAGTTTTAGTGCATCACGCATTTTGACCGCGGTCGGGGCATCGGATGAGCCAAATGACGAATGCGACAGCAGCGCCACTTTTGGCACCACGCCAAAGCGGCGCATTTCTTCCGCCGCCAGAATCGTCATCTCACAAATCTGCTCGGGGGTTGGATTCTCGTTGACGTAGGTGTCACAAATGAACACGGTGCGTTTGGGCATCATCAGCACGTTCATCGCATAAAAGTGCTCGACCCCGACGCGCCGGCCGATCACCTGATCAACATAGTGCAAATGCAATGCGTGGGTGCCGAAGGTGCCACAAATCATGCCGTCGGCCTCGCCGCGGTGCATTAACATCGCGCCAATCAGGGTCAACCGCCGGCGCATTTCAATCTTGGCATATTGCTCGGACACACCGCGACGAGCAGTGATTTTGTAGTACTCCTGCCAATAGTCACGATATCGCTCGTCATATTCCGGATTGATCACGTCGACATCGATGCCGAGGCGAATGCGCAGACCGAATTTTTCAATACGCTTTTCGAGGACGTTCGGGCGACCGATGAGGATGGGCTTGGCCAGGCCGTCGTCAACCACAACCTGCACCGCACGCAGCACGCGCTCTTCTTCGCCCTCGGCGTAAACAATGCGCTTGGGGTTTTGTTTGGCCTTGCCAAACACCGGCTTCATGATCAAACCGGAGTGGTACACAAATTGATCGAGCCGCTGCATGTAAGCGTCCCAATCGGTGATCGGCGAGGTTGCGACACCGGATTCCATCGCCGCCTTGGCGACGGCCGGCGACACCTTGGCGATCAGGCGGGGATCAAACGGCCGCGGAATCAAATAGTCTTTGCCAAATGACACGCCCGATTCACCATATGCCATGGCGACGATATCGGATTGTTCGGCCTGGGCGAGTTCGGCAATCGCATTGACCGCCGCCAATTTCATTGCCTCGTTGATGGTGGTCGCACCAACGTCAAGTGCACCGCGAAAAATAAACGGGAAACACAACACGTTGTTCACCTGGTTCGGGTAGTCCGAGCGACCGGTGGCAATCACGGCGTCGTCGCGCACCGCACGGATTTCCTCGGGTAGGATTTCAGGTGTAGGATTGGCCAGCGCCAAGATCAGCGGTTTAGCCGCCATGGTTTTGACCATCTCCGGTTTGAGCACACCGCCAGCCGACAAGCCCAAAAACACATCCGCGCCGCCGATAACATCCGCCAGTTTGCGGGCGTCGGTTTGTTTGGCGTAACGCGCCTTGTTGGGATCCATCTCTTCAACACGACCCTGATAAACCACGCCGGCGATATCGGTCACAAAAATGTTTGACATTTTCATGCCGAGCGCCACCAGCATGTCCAGACAAGCCAATGCAGCGGCACCGGCGCCAGACGACACCAGCTTGACCTGGGAAATATCCTTGCCAACAACTTTCAGGCCATTCACAATCGCCGCGCCGACGATGATTGCAGTGCCATGCTGGTCGTCGTGAAACACCGGAATCTTCATGCGTTCACGGAGCTTTCGCTCGACATAAAAACACTCGGGCGCTTTGATGTCCTCGAGATTGATGCCGCCAAAGGTCGGCTCAAGCGAGGCGATGATATCGACGAGTTTGTCGGGGTCGAGTTCGTTGACTTCAATGTCAAACACATCGATGCCGGCAAATTTTTTGAACAGAACCGCCTTGCCTTCCATCACCGGCTTGGCCGCCAGCGGGCCGATTGCGCCGAGTCCCAGCACCGCGGTTCCATTGGTAATCACGGCGACCAGATTGCCGCGTGCGGTCAGGTTGCGCGCCTCGGCCGGGTTTTCAACGATTGCCTCACAAACCGCCGCCACGCCCGGGGTATAGGCCAGCGCCAAATCGCGTTGTGTCGCGAGTGGCTTGGTGGGGGCAATTTCAATCTTGCCGGGGCTCGGGTAACGATGGTAATCGAGCGCGCTTTTTTTCAAATCATCTTGTTTTGGCATGGTCAGTTCTCCTGCGTGAAGTCTAGCATGGGGCAGCGATCGTATTGGCACCGAAAGTAGCCCGCATTGATACTTTTGCAGGCGGGTGCGTATTCGCTTTGTGTTTTTGCAAATTGCCCATAAAGTACACCTACATTACCCGTCAAGCCTGATGCCATATAAGCGTAGATGTCGGCGGCAACAAGCGGCGATGAATTCCCCTCTACAATCGGCAAATCGCTTTTGCAACCAGAACTCCGGAGCGCATACCAATGACCCATGCAGCAACTGATCTGACAATTTCGAAACCAACACAGAATCAGTTTCAATTGTTGCGGGAGCGTCGCTTTGCACCGTTTTTCTGGACCCAGTTTCTAGGCGCGGGTAACGACAATATATTCAAGTTTGCCTTCACCATTTTGGCGACGTATCACGCTGCTGAGTGGGGGCAGCTCGACCCAAAAATTGCAGGGCCGTTGATTGGCGGTTTATTCATCCTGCCATTCGTCTTGTTTTCCGCGACCGCCGGACAGTTCGCCGACAAATACGACAAGGCCATGCTTACGCGCGTGGTCAAGAATCTCGAGATCGGCTTCATGGTGGTGATCGCGGCCGGGTTCGCCATGCATATGTCATCGCTGTTGTTTGTCGGTGTGTTTTTGATGGGCTGCCACTCAACATTGTTTGGTCCGGTCAAGTTTGCGTATCTCCCGCAAAATCTACATGACGCGGAATTGACCGGCGGTAACGGCATGATCGAGATGGGGACCTTTACCGCCATCCTGCTCGGCAGCATGGTCGGTGGCTTTTTGGTCAAGCTGGGTGATGCAGGCGTGATGTCGGTCGCCGCCGTTTCGCTGGCGGTCGCGGTATTGGGGCGCGTTATCGCCGGCTATATTCCAGCGTCGCCGCCGCCGGAACCGACGTTAAAAATCAATTGGAATCCGGTTACCGAGACCTGGCATAACTTAAAGATCGCCTATAAAAGTCCGGCAGTATTTAATTCGCTGATCGGTAATTCATGGTTCTGGTTCATGGGGTCGATTTTTTTGACCTCGCTTACCGGCTTCGCCAAAGAAGTGCTTGGG
>JANOEV010000440.1:0-1509 GCA_031413695.1 Burkholderiales bacterium | reverse complement strand
GCAAGCGCGCGTTCCAGGCCGCAGGCGTTAGTTGACAAGTCAATTCACGATGAACTGGATCTGGTCCGCGAAGCCGCCAATGCATCGACGTTGCGGCGCAATTTTGCCGATGGCACATTGTTGTACGTGCCGGAGGTATTTTTTGATTTCACCACCCGTGACGTGATGGTGATGGAAAAATTGGACGGCATTCAAGTCAACGACATTGAACAGTTGGCGGCGCACAATATTGATCTCGCCAAGCTCGCCACTGACGGGGTGAAAATTTTCTTCACCCAGGTTTTTCGCGATGGCTTTTTTCATGCGGATATGCATCCCGGCAATATTTTTGTCGGCCGCAACGGCATTTATGCCGGGGTTGATTTTGGCATCATGGGCACATTATCGGACGCCGACAAGAATTATCTGGCACGTAACTTTGCCGCCTTTTTTGAGCGTGATTACAAAGCGGTTGCTGTTGCGCATATTGAGGCCGGTTGGGTGCCCAGAAAAACGCGGGTCGACGAGTTCGAAGCAGCCATTCGCAGCGTATGTGAGCCAATATTCGACAAACCACTAAACGAAATCTATTTTGGCAATGTATTGCTGCGATTGTTTGATGTATCTCGACGCTTCAAGATGGAGATTCAGCCGCAGTTGGTATTGTTGCAAAAGACACTGTTGCAAGTCGAAGGCCTTGGCCGTCAACTCTATCCGCAACTTGACCTGCGCCCGGTTGCGCAACCGATCCTGAAAAAATGGATGGACGAGCAAATTGGCGTGCGTGGTCTGGTCAGGCAGATTCGCAAAGAAGGGCCGCTCTGGACGGCCACGTTGCCGCAATTGCCAAGACTGATCCACCGGGCGCTCGAAAATAATCCCTCAGAACGGCTCGCCGCGATCGAGGCGGCGGTTGAGCGTGTCAATCAAACCCAGCGCTGGCAAAGCCGCGTCATGCTTGCGCTGGTGGCCATTCTGGCGCTGATCGCGGGCGCCTATTTATACCTGCTGCTGTTCTGGAACCTCTAGCGCGATAGGCCGTAAAATTCTAAAATCCGCCTGCACGGCCGAACGTCGAAAGACGCCAGTCTCCGACCAACCTTACTCCTCGCGGTTATGACCACACCATGAACGCCCTTCTTGCCTTTGTTGTGTTGTATTTGCTGGGAACGCTTGCCATCGGTATGTATGCTGGTACCCGCGTTAAAACATCCGCCGACTTTGCGCTTGCCGGCCGCAGCCTGCCGCTGATCATGATTGTCACAACAACATTTGCGACCTGGTTTGGGGCGGAAACAGTGCTTGGTATCTCCGCCAAGTTCGTTCAGGGCGGGCTAAACAATGTGGTGGAAGACCCGTTCGGCGCATCGATGTGCCTGATTTTTGTCGGCTTGTTTTTCGCCGCAAAACTTTACAAGATGACATTGCTGACGATCGGCGACTACTTTCGCAAGCGTTACGGCAAGGGCGTTGAGATCTTTTGCTCGGCAGCCATCATCCTGTCATATCTCGGCTGGGTTGCCGCGCAGG
>JANOEV010000439.1:0-3405 GCA_031413695.1 Burkholderiales bacterium | reverse complement strand
CGTTTGTTTTGCAAGGCAGAACCTTGTTGTGGCACGGTCTGTCGGCGCGCCAAGGGATCGGGTCGAACAGCGTGAAAGGTTTGCCCGCGATCGATTCCCGTTGCCTTCTACACGTGTTATCAAACAATAAAAGTCCTTTATCCACGGGCACTTTGGGGCATAAACGCCTGAAGTTGGCCGCCAAGCGGCGATTTTGATTTTTGATTCTGGTGGCCGGCTGCCCTCGCGACAAATCAGACTTCCCCACCTGAGGCGCAAACCGTCAATAATGCGGCTATGCCGCGCGCCTCTGCCAAAACATCCAGCAAAACCACGCCGACCAAGCCCGCCTCTTCGCTCGCGCAAAAGCTGGCGCAGATCGGGCTTCGCAACGAATGGGATTTTGCGTTGCATCTGCCGATCCGGTATGAGGATGAAACCCGCATCACACGCGTGCGTGACGCGATGGCTGGTGTCGATTGTCAGGTTGAGGTGGAAATTTTTCATGCAGAGGTCGCGTATCGGCCGCGCCGACAGCTGGTGGTGCAGGCGCGAGATGGCGAAGATATTTTGTATCTGCGCTTTCTGAATTTCTACGGCAGCCAGGTCAAACAAATGGCGCCCGGCAAGCGGCTGCGTTTATTCGGTGAAGTGCGGCAGGGATTTTTTGGTGCGGAAATGGTGCACCCGCGTTACCGCGTGGTGGCTGAAGGTGATCCAGTGCCCGAGGCATTGACGCCCGTGTACGGCACCACCGCCGGTGTATCGCAGGTGGCGATTCGGCGGGTGATTGATCGTGCGCTGGCGGCACTCGACACCCAGTCACAATTTGATGACTGCCTGCCTGCCAAATTTCGTACGCAACATCATCTGCAGCCGTTTCGTGAATCGGTGTTCGCATTGCACCGGCCGGCGCCCTCGGCGTCGCTTTCCAGCCTGGCGGAACGCACCCACCCCGCCTGGCGGCGCATCAAGTTTGATGAATTGCTGTCACAACAACTGGCGATGAAAAAGGCGCGCGCCGCACGTGATGCCAAGAGCGCACCGGCTATGAAGCCGCGCAATAAAATCACCAAGGCGATGCTGACCGCATTACCCTTTTCGCTCACTGCCGCACAGCGCCGCGCGGCGGGTGAAATTGGCGCAGATCTGCAAAAAACCCACCCGATGCAACGGCTGTTGCAAGGTGATGTGGGTTCCGGCAAAACCGTGGTGGCCGCACTCGCCGCGGCCCAAGCGATCGAGAATGGCTTTCAGGTGGCGATGATGGCACCGACGGAAATTTTGGCGGAGCAACACTTTCGCAAACTGTCTGAACTACTCACGCCGATTGGTGTGACCGTGACGTGGCTCACAGGCAGTTTGAAGGCAAAAGAAAAACGTGCGGCGATCGCGGCCATCGGCGACGGCACAACGCAGCTGGCCATCGGCACACACGCGTTGTTTCAGGACGGCGTGACGTTTGCGAACCTTGGGTTGGCGATCATTGATGAACAACATCGCTTCGGCGTCGGTCAGCGGCTGGCGCTGCGCGAAAAAGCCGCCGTCGTCGAAGAAGCCCATCAGTTGATGATGAGTGCCACACCGATCCCGCGCACGCTGTCGATGAGTTATTTTGCCGATTTGGATGTGTCGATCATTGACGAGTTGCCACCGGGTCGCTCACCGATTTCGACCCGTCTGTTGGCCGACAGCCGGCGCGACGAGGTGCTCGAGCGCATCCGGGTGGCGTGTCTGGCCGGTGGGCAGGCTTATTGGGTGTGCCCGTTGATCGAAGAGAGTGAAAAGCTGCAGCTGCAGACCGCCGTCGATACTTTTAAACGCATCTCAACCGAGTTTCCGGATCTACGGGTCGGCCTTGTCCACGGCCGCTTAAAGCCTGCCGAAAAAAACGCGGTCATGCAACGCTTTGTCGCCAATGAAATTCAGCTGTTGGTCGCAACCACCGTCATTGAGGTGGGTGTCGATGTGTCCAACGCGACCATCATGGTGATCGAGCACGCCGAACGCATGGGACTTTCCCAATTGCATCAGCTGCGCGGGCGGGTCGGACGCGGGGCAAAACAAAGTGCCTGCGTGCTTTTGTATCAATCACCGCTTGGCCAGACGGCACGGGCACGTCTGAAAGTTATCTACGAATCAACCGATGGCTTTGAGATTGCCCGTCAGGATCTCCTGATCCGCGGACCGGGTGAGCATCTTGGCGCGCGTCAATCGGGCGCGCCGCTACTGCGCTTTGCCGACATTGAACGCGACATTGATTTGCTTGAGGTTGCGCGTGACACCGCCACCGATATGCTCGAGCACCATCAGGCCGACGCGGACAAACATCTGGCGCGCTGGCTCGGTTCGCGCCAGCATTACCTGAAAGCTTGACGAGGCAACGATGCGTACCGTCAAACTTTCACAACCCGATGCCTGGCGTCAAATTCCACCGACCGGCAAATTGCGGCCGTGGCTGACCGACCGCGATTCGCTCACCGCACGCATCGTTGAACACGTGGGCAACTTTAATCTGGTGCGCCTGACGCAACAGCTGGCGCAGCCGAACCCGGACGAGTTTCGCGCGATTGGTTTGCCGGACGGCGTGCTGGCGATGGTGCGTGAGGTGTTGCTGCGTGATGGCGATACACCGCTGGTGTTCGCGCATACCGCCGTCAATCCGCGCGATTTACGCGGTGCATGGCGGGGCCTATCAAGGCTCGGTGGCCGGCCGCTTGCCGAAATGCTGTTTCATGATCCGACCGTGATGCGTATGCCGATGGAGTATCGCCGACTCAGCATCGCACACCCATTGTCGAAAGCCGTGGCGCGTCACACGCAAACGGCGGCATCGCGCTGCTGGGCGCGTCGCAGCGTGTTCCTCAAAGCCGGCCGGCCGTTACTGGTCACCGAAGTTTTTCTACCGGCAATTTTTGTCTTGCGATAGACATTGATGGCGACGCCGTTTGTCAAAATTTGCTGTATTGCCTCCCTTGCCGAAGCGCAATGTGCAGTTGCCGCCGGCGCGCATGCCGTCGGGTTGGTGTCGGCCATGCCAAGCGGGCCGGGCGTGATCAGCGAGGCGCTCATCGCTGATATTGCCGGCGCCGTGCCGAGACCAACAAAAACATTTTTGCTGACTGCCGCAACGAGCGCAGCAGCCATCATTACTCAGCATGATCAATGCCGGACCACTACGCTGCAACTGGTTGATCACGTCGCGCCGGAAACGATCCTGGCCATACGGCGTGCGTTGCCGTACGTTGAGCTGGTTCAGGTGATTCACGTGCGTGACAGCCAATCGATCGCCGAGGCAAAAGCGGTCGCACCGCTGGTTGACGCAATCCTGCTGGACTCCGGCAATACGCTGCTGCCGGTGAAAGAGCTCGGTGGCACCGGTCGTGTTCTGCAGCGCTTTGGCAAGGATCTGCTGCGCGGCGGCAT
>JANOEV010000438.1:0-3386 GCA_031413695.1 Burkholderiales bacterium | reverse complement strand
TGGATCAGCGCAAGTTGTGTGTGTTCGAGTGTCGGGTTGGTGATGCCGGCTTTGGCGGCTGTGTAATACGCGGGGACGTTTGCCAACCGCGCCATCACCTGCCGCAAACGGGTGTCGAGCGGCGCGTATTCGGTGGTCAGCATCACGCCAAAACTGCCGCCGACGTTATACGATGACGGCTGCCATTGCCAGGCCTTGAAGGTGGTGAGGTACCAGCGGCCTGATTCAAATTGCTGCCGGATCAGTGCCAGATCAACCTGATTGGAGACGCTGAGTTTTTGCCCGTCAAATTGTTTGAGTAATGCCAGTTGCCGGTCATAAAACTGCAGCGACCGATTGCGTTGCGCCTGGTCTGGCACCGTCATTTGGTCGGCATATTTGTAATAACCGACACGCACCCCGCGTTCCGGAAATTCACGCCACATTGCATCGAGCAATTTGTCCGCGTGCAATTGAAAACGCCTGTCGGCGGCCGATACCGGCGATTTGGCTACTGCGGCAACGGTTGGTATTCTGGCGGGTTCAACGACGTTGCCCGGTGATGGCGCAACTGCGAGAACAGACGTGGCAAAAGCGGAGGTCGCAAACGCGGCGATCAGCAACAGGGCAGGCAGGTGGTTGGCGTGGCGCATGGGTGGCTGTCAGAGTTGGAATAGCGCGATATTACCTGCTATTGCCCCCTGTTAGCCCGAGCCCGCAACACCAGCGGCCACTGTTTACGGGACGGTGTTGGCGTTAACTAGCCTGCATATTTCACGGGGACGCGATCGAGAGTGGGTGGCTGTTGGCAAACTCGGCGAGTGATTTTTCGCTCGACTGACCGCGCAATATCGATATATTGCAAGGATTGAGGGCGGGGTTTCGCGTCATGCACTGCTTCATGGCGCGCCGCTCGAACCGCCCCGGCTCTGGCGGGGCGCGTAAGTGCGCAGTTGGCAAATGGGGCGCCGCCGCGGTTGTCCATTGCGCGCCCGCTATCGAGTGCGTAGGCCATCGTTCTGTCGAAGTACAAAATGGATTGCCCAAAAATGCCGGTTGCCAAGAGCGGAAAGCCATCACGAATCGGGTCGACCCGTGAAATTTGCAGGCTAGGTCGGCGTCGGCCGTCCCGACATGCGATCCGCCGCAACAAAATATTTTTTTGCAAAGGCAAGCAGTTGGCCATCCGAAGGATGATCAACGGTTTCGACGCCGATCAACTGATCCATCAGGTTCGCGTGATGCTTGTTGATGTGTTTTGAGAAAGCGAGTTTGGCGTTGGCCGGTCCGACCACCAGCCATTCGGGAATGTTTCGGATCTTATCGAGGATATGTTCGAAATATTCGGGGTGCTCGGCGGCTTTGCCCGATCCAACGGAATCGGCGCGGTGGTGCTGGTGTTCATGGCGCTGCGGGGCGCGAACAATCACCGGCTTTTCCGCGACATCGCGGTTAAACGCAATGATGTGTGCCTCGCTGTGATCGAGCCAGATAACGACGTGGTTTGATTGCATGGGGAAACCCTTTCCGGAAAGATATGCAGATCCCGCCTGCTGATGTGACGCGGGATGGACGACACCCGCAGCAGGTACACGGCACCTTCACACCAAATATGGACCCTGCGCATCTGGACGTATTGAGGTGCATCAAAAGCCGGCCAAATTTTCGGTCGCAACTGTCGATGTCGAAAAGTCTGCCGATCTAAGCCTGTCGACCAACCGGGCGGTGGGCGGGCGACCCCCCCCAGACTTAGATGCTTTTAACCTGAATGCTATCGTGAGCCGGGCAAATCGTCCGGCATCCGTTCGCGCAGTCGCCCGACAATGCCGGTTGGAAAGTAATACACCGACAACACAAATAAAACGCCCAGCCACAACAGCCATCGGTCGGGCGACAGCAGGGCGGCGAGCCACGGCAGGCCGATTGCGGCGTCGCTGCCGAGTTTTAACAGATCCTGCAGATATCCCTGTGCGACCACAAATAGTGCCGCACCAATCGCAGCGCCGTAAATGGTGCCCATGCCACCAATGACCACAATCAGCAACACGTCGAGCATGATTTCAAATGACAACGAGGTGTCGGGACTGTTGTAGCGCAGCCAGAAGGCAAGCATGACCCCCGCCAATGTGGCAAACAGCGCAGAGATGACACTCGAGACGGTACGATAAACAACCACCCGGTAGCCGATTGCTTCTGCGCGAAATTCGTTCTCGCGAATGGCTTGTAACACACGGCCAAACGGCGAATTAACGATACGCAACATCGCCAGCAGCGCCAGCAATGCAACAAAAAACAGCAGGTAATAACAAACCAGACGACCACTCAGGATCACGCCGAGGAATGGTTCTTCCATCAACAAATACCCGCCGGAAAATACGTCCGGCAATTTGAAATTCAGGCCGTCCTCGCCGCCGGTGAAGTCGGATAGTTGTGACGCGAGCGTCTGGAACGCGCTGGCGACGGCGAGAGTGATCATGGCAAAAAATATCGCCCTGACCCGCAGTGAAAACAGGCTGACGACCAGTGCCAGCACAGCCGAAACCGCCAGTGCACAGGCGATGCCGATGCCAAGCGCCTCCCAAGTCGGTCCCATGCGGGCGCAGGCGATGGCAACGCCATAGGCACCGATGCCAAAAAACATGGTGTGCGCAAAACTGACGATGCCGGTGTAGCCGAGCAACAAATCGAAACTCGCCACCAGCACCAGAAATACCAATATCTTGGCGGCGATGCTCAGGGCCTTGACGCCGGGGAACAAAAACGGTGCGAACGCCAATGCCAGCAACAAACCGATCAGGATCACCGCCAGCAGGCGGCTGCGGGGGAGGTCATTGGACAGAATACGGTTGAGCATGATCAAGCCTATCGATTAACCACCGGGTACACGCCCTGTGGTCGCAATAACAAAATCGCCGCCATCAATGCAATGTTCGAAAACAATGCAACCTTTGGCGCGAGAAAGCCGGTGTAGTTGGCCATCAGGCCAACCAGCAGTGCACCGATCAATGCGCCGCCGGTCGAACCCAACCCGCCGATGATAATGACAATAAAAATCAGCACATTGACCTGTGCGCCCATTTGCGGCACCACGCTCTGCTGATACAGACCCCACAACACGCCACCGAGTCCGGCCAGCGCACTGCCGGCAACAAACACACCGATGAACAAACGTTTGATGCGATAACCCAGCGACTCGACCATTTCCCTATCCTGCACACCGGCACGGATCAGCAGCCCGATCTTGGTGCTGCTGAGTGTCCACGCCAGTCCGGCAAAAACAGCGAAGCCGATCACCACTGCAATCAAGCGAAATTTTTCAATCGCGGCGTCGCCAACCAAAATGGCGCCACGCATGCCTTCCGGCAGCGGCAGGGGGATCTGTTGCGCGCCCCAAATGACCTTGATGA
>JANOEV010000437.1:0-2262 GCA_031413695.1 Burkholderiales bacterium | reverse complement strand
GCGTCAAACCCCACGCCATATCGAGCATGTCTTCTTCTTTTTCCAACGCCTCTGGCAGTGAATCGATACCTTCGCGCACAATCACGTGGCAGGTGGTACAGGCGCAGGATTTTTCACATGCGTGTTCGATGGCGATATCGTTTTGCAGCATGGCATCACAAAGTGACGTGCCGGGTGCGATCTCGAGCGTCGCGCCCTGTGGGCAAAGTTTTTCGTGGGGCAGAATTTTGATGGTTGTCATAGATGCTCTATTTGCTATTGATGTCGGCGAGTGTGGCCAGCGATTTGCCGGTCAGCGCGGCGGCAACACTTTTGTCCATGCGCCGCGCGGCGAACGACTCGGTGGCATTTGAAAGGGTTTCGATTGCTGCTTTGATGCCACTGACTTTCTGGCTGACAACCGCTGCTTCTAGCGCGCGAATGGCATCGTCAATCGCCGCCAACTCAAGGGCACCCAACAGCGCGCCGTCGGCATCGATCGCGGCGGCAACCGCCTCGATCAGCCGCCGCGCATCGGTGGCCGCTTCCGCCAGCACTCGCGCACCGGCATCGGCCTCGGCATGGGTAAAACTTGCCTGCAACATCGCGGCGATTTCGGCATCGGTCAGGCCGTACGATGGTTTGACGTCGATTTGCGCGACCACGCCGCTGGTCAATTCCTCGGCGGCGACCGCGACCATGCCGTCGGCATCAACCTGAAACGTCACCTTGATGCGCGCCGCGCCGGCTACCATCGGCGGAAATCCGCGCAGCGTAAAACGCGCCAACGAACGGCAATCCTTGACCAGCTCGCGCTCGCCCTGCACCACGTGCAGCAGCATCGCGGTCTGGCCGTCTTTGAAGGTGGTGAACTCCTGTGCGCGCGCAACCGGAATGGTTGAATTTCGCGGAATGATTTTTTCGGCGAGGCCCCCCATGGTCTCCAACCCCAGCGACAACGGAATGACATCGAGCAACAGCATGTCTTCGCCGGTTTTGTTTCCCGCCAGCACATTGGCCTGAATCGCCGCGCCCAACGCAACAACTTTGTCCGGATCGACGTTGTTCAACAGCGGTTTGCCGAAAAAAGAGGTGACAGCCTGTTGAATATGCAACATCCGCGTTGCGCCGCCGACCATGACAATGCCATTGATGTCATCCGCCGCGAGTTTGGTGTCGCGCATCGCTTTTTTAACCGGCCCCAGTGTGCGCTCGACCAAATGCGCCGTCATCACATGAAACTCAGCCCGGCTCAATTTGACATTGAGTGTCTGGCCGTAACTGAGTTGGATTTCGGCGGCGGCATCGGTTTGGGACGTGAGTGTTTCTTTTACCGTGCGCGCCGTCATCAACAACCGCCGCATATCTTTGTGGTTGGCGCTGACAAGGTTATGCAACTTTCGCCAATGCGCGGCAATCGCCTGGTCAAAATCGTCGCCGCCAAGCGCGGCGTCACCGTTGGTGGCAAGCACCTCAAACACACCACGCGTCAATTTCAAAATCGAAATGTCGAAGGTACCGCCGCCCAAATCAAACACGGCAAAAATGCCCTCGCTGGCGTTGTCCAGACCATAGGCGATCGCGGCGGCGGTGGGTTCATTCAGTAACCGCAAAACATTGATGCCCGCCAATCGCGCCGCGTCTTTGGTCGCCTGACGTTGTGCATCGTCAAAATACGCCGGCACCGTGATCACGGCACCGACCAACTCACCCGCCAGCGCTTCCTCGGCCTGCACCCGCAGCACTTTTAGAATCTCGGCGGAAACATCAACCGGCGATTTGATACCGGCAACGGTGTCGATTTTCACCATGCCGGGCGCGTCAATAAACTTGTAGGGTAGCGCGCCGTATTTGGCGACATCCACCATGCCGCGCCCCATGAAGCGCTTGACCGAAACAATGGTGTTGGCCGGATCTTCCGCTTGTTCGGCCTTGGGTCTGGCACCGACTTCGCAATGGCCATCTTCAAAGTAGCGCACCACCGACGGCACCAGTTTATCGCCGTCGTGGCCGATCAATACTTCGGCCGCACCACTTTTCACCGTGGCAATGAGCGAATTGGTGGTACCCAGATCAATGCCGACGGCGAGCCGGTGCTGGTGCGGGGCGGTCGATTCACCGGGTTCGGAAATTTGCAGTAGTGCCATTTGGCTGAATGACTTTCTTATTGTTCGAGTGCTTCACTGGCAAGATCAATTTCCTCGCCGAGTTTTTCCAGAAATCGTAATTTACGTACGGTCTCACGTGCATCCATCATCGTCGCGGCGTTGGCGAGCTGTGTTG
>JANOEV010000436.1:0-3068 GCA_031413695.1 Burkholderiales bacterium | reverse complement strand
GCCCGGCTCGCGGCGATGTCCCAGTACCGCACGGCCGGTTGCCGACAGCTTCACACCGTTGTTTGGTGGTGGATTGGAATATGCCGCAGCCATGATGGTGTCTTGCCGCTCAACTGCCCGGTTTCACCAGCAGGCCAACCCGTTTGACCCGGCCTTTTTGCAGCGCGTCCAATACATCGATCACGTTTTCATAACGCAATGTCTTATCGGCCGAAATCACCACCGCCTGATCCGGGTGATTCGCCTGCATGGTACGCACGGCACCCAACAACTCGGCCTTGCTGACAACTTGTTCGCGCCCGCCCTGCTGCCGGTCGATCAGGGTGATGGTGCCGGCCTTGTCGAGGCGCACCTCCAGCGGTGCCACCGTCGGATTTGCCGCCTGCCCGACACTCGGCAAATCAATCTGCCCGGGCGTGATCAGCGGTGCGGAGACCATAAAAATAATCAACAGCACCAACATCACGTCGATGTACGGCACAACGTTGATGTCACTCATGGCGCGACGCGGGCGGCGCATGGTTTAGTGAACCGCCTGGCGCTGCAGGATGTTGGAAAATTCTTCGATGAAACTCTCGTAACGATTCGCCAGCCGATCAATTTCGGCAGCGTAACGGTTGTATGCAATGACCGCGGGAATGGCGGCAAACAAACCGATCGCGGTGGCGATCAGCGCCTCGGCGATGCCGGGCGCGACCTGCGCAAGGGTTGCCTGCGCCACGTTGGACAGGCCGCGAAACGCATTCATGATCCCCCACACGGTGCCAAACAGGCCGATGTACGGGCTGACCGATCCGACGGTGGCGAGAAAGGATAAATGCCGTTCGAGGAAATCAAGTTCGCGTTGAAACGCCGCCTTCATCGCGCGGCGCGAGCCGTCCATCAGCGCACCGATATCCGAACCAGACTTGCTTTTGAGTTTGAGGAATTCTTTGAATCCGGCTTCAAAAATGCGCTCCATGCCCTGCGTTTCATATCGGCCACTGGCGGAACGTTGGTAGAGGCCGACGATGTCCGAGCCGCCCCAGAATTCACGTTCAAATTCCTCCGCCAGCTTTTTGGCGCGACGCAGTGTGAACATTTTGACAAAAATGTACCACCACGAAAATAGCGACGCCAGCACCAGAATCACCAGGACAATCTTGACGATGATCGATGCCTGCAATACCAGCGCCCAGATGGCCATGTCGGGATGGATATTCAATGCGGTGACAGGGTTCACAGGCAGGTCGCTTCCATTTTGCGTTTGACGTCGGACGGGAATTCAATCGGTTTGAAACTGTCTGCGGCCACCGAGGCGACCGTGACACGCGCCTTGAGGATGGTTTCGTCTCCGCGCCGCACCTCTTGGTGAAACGTGCAACGCACCCGCCCCATGGTTTCAACGGCCACTGTCACGTCCAGGTTGTCATCCAACCGCGCCGGCTTGACAAAATTAATGGTCATTTCGGTCACCACCCAGAGCATTTTGTATTTGCGTTCAAGCTCGGTATTGTTAAAACCCAGATAACGCAACCACTCGGTGCGGGCCCGCTCGAGAAACCGGACGTACTGACCGTGGTAGACCACGCCACCCGAGTCGGTATCCTCGTAATAGATGCGCAACGGAAACGAGAAGGTAAAGAGCTGTGTTTGTTGCGCATCCTTGAGTGATAGTTTGGCCATCAGAATAGTCCGGGCGGCTGGTTTTGTGTCGGCATCACCAATCCAAAATGTTGATAGGACAACAATGTCGCCATCCGTCCGCGTGGCGTGCGCTGCAAATAACCCTGCTGAATCAGATACGGCTCCAGGACATCTTCAATGGTATCGCGCTCTTCGCCAATGGCCGCGGCCAGGTTTTCCACACCAACCGGACCGCCGGCAAATTTTTCGATGATCGACAACAACATCTTGCGGTCCATCATATCGAGTCCGACTTTATCGACGTCGAGCATGATTAATGCCGCGTCCGCCACGATCTTGCTGACGTTGCCGTCAAATTTCACCTCGGCAAAATCACGCACACGCCGCAAGAGCCGGTTGACAATACGCGGTGTGCCGCGCGAGCGTTTGGCAATTTCCAGTGCGCCCTCGTCGTCGAGCCCGACGTTGAGCAGCTTGGCCGAGCGCGTGACAATCAGCTTGAGTTCGGCGGGCGAATAAAACTCGAGGCGCGAGACAATGCCGAAGCGGTCGCGCAATGGATTGGTCAGCATGCCGGCACGTGTGGTGGCGCCGACCAGGGTAAACGGCGGCAGGTCGAGTTTGACCGAACGCGCCGACGGTCCTTCACCGATCATGATGTCGATCTGATAGTCCTCGAGCGCCGGGTACAAAATTTCCTCGACCACGGGATTCAGACGGTGTATCTCGTCGATGAACAACACGTCGTTGGGCTCCAGGTTGGTCAACATGGCGGCCAAATCACCGGCGCGCTCGAGCACCGGCCCGGAGGTTTGTTTCAGATTTACGCCCATTTCACGGGCAATGATGTGCGCCAGCGTGGTCTTGCCCAATCCGGGCGGCCCAAACAACAGGGTGTGGTCGAGCGGCTCTTTGCGGCCCCGCGCGGCTTCGATAAAAATCGACAGCTGTTCGCGAATCTTTTCCTGGCCGACGTATTCATCGAGCAGCTTTGGACGCAGCGCACGTTCCTGCACCTCTTCGACGTTCGAGGCTTTGTCGGCAGAGATCAGTCGGTCGGGTTCTATCATTTGGTCATTTTAGCCGACCCGGCGGGGTTGCTGCGCCAAACACCGGACGATTTGGTTGGCCGATTTCGCACCGCCGTTTCGCGCCATGTTTAGCGCCATGTTTAGCGCCACTATCGCACGCGTTTCTTGCGAATGTAGAGCGTTTTATCGACGTGGGCAACGATTGCACCCCTGTCATCGACAATATCGATCCGATACGTCGGCTCGAATTTTTCACCATTGGCGGTTTGTGTTTTTGCCAAATCACAAATGACTCTGAAGGATTTCGTAAATTACTATCTTTTTCCTCTGGGCTAATAACGGATAGCCGACTTGACAGATCAGATTGATTGATATATAATATATTTGCTTCGGTTGTTGGATTGCTGACTG
>JANOEV010000435.1:0-2376 GCA_031413695.1 Burkholderiales bacterium | reverse complement strand
CATCTTTCTTACGCCAAGGCCAGCGACCTCAATCTCAAGGCTCCTTTGCAGCCATGTTTTATCGAATCATTACCGATCTGGTTGTCCTGCTGCATCTGCACGCGGACTACCACTCGCTTGGTCATTTTGCGTGTCCTTCATCAGAAACCGGAAAGACCGGTTCGCCGGCTGTTTCCAACGGAACGATCGAATCAACCGATTCGATCGTCGGCGTTACAACCAAATCACCGACAGCACTTTCAATTGCATCAAGCCCGAGTGAAAGTGTGCCCGTTGGTGCGGACGGAGGGGCGCTGACACCAAATTGCGACATGTCCAAGGTCGCCTGCAATTCATGCAGCGGCGGTAACTCTTCCAGTGTGCGCAAGTTCAGGTCATCCAAAAAATGTTTGGTGGTTGCAAACAACGCAGGACGCCCGACGGTCTCACGATTGCCAATTTCGTCGATCCAGCCCCGGTCTTCAAGTGTTTTCAAGATATGCGGACTGACTGCAACACCACGAATGTCTTCGATGTCGCCGCGTGTGACCGGCTGGCGGTAGGCAATGATGGCAAGTGTCTCGAGGACGGCGCGGGAATACTTGAGCGGCTTGTCATTGGACAATTTATCGAGGTACTTTTGGTACACCGGTTTCACACGAAAACGGTATCCGCTTGCAACAACAACCAGCTCGACGCTGCGACCTTCCCATTCGGATTTCAACGCCTCCAGCAGATTGCGAACGGTGTCAACGTTGAGTTGCCCGTCAAACAAACGCCGGAGTTCGTTGAGTGCCATCGGTTCCGACGCAGCGAGTAATGCCGCCTCCAGCGCACGCTTCGCCTCATCGATATCGATCGTCTCGGCGACTTGTTCAAAGTCCCCGCCGCCTGTATCGTCGGATGAAAATTCGGCGCAGGACACGGCGCCTGGTGCAGCATTTGGCGCCACCGGCTGTGTCGAGCCAACAGCGTTATCGTTGGACGCGTTGTTTTCAAACGTTGCCGGTTCGGCGTGTTCTTGTTGGTTCATTTCATTTTGTTCCATGGCGACTGCAATCGGGCTCTTTTTTTCAACGTGGGATCATTATTCGAGCGGCGGCATTTCGTGCGTGCGAATCTTGACGTAGATCGGCTCAAGCGGGGCGGACTGGCTGATTTCAATCAGCGACTCGCGGGCCAGTTCTAGCACGGCGAGAAAGCTCACCACCACCACCGAAACGCCCTGCTCGATTTGAAACAAATCCTCAAACAGGACAAATTCCTTGCCGCCTTGCGCATTGAGCCGCTCACCCAGTTGACGAAGAATGCGGCTCATGTGAGAGCGGACAGAAAGGCCCTCGCGCGACACCCGGTGCCGCTGTGTTGCTTTGGCGCGACCAAGAATGACCCGCCATGCATCCGTCAGATCGGCCGCAAGAACCGTCGGTACCCGCCTGACCAAGCTCTGCTCGACCAGCACGTCGACCAATGTAAAATCGCGCCCCATTCTCGGCAATATTTCAATGGCGTACGACGCGGACTTCATTTGTTCATACTCCAACAGCCGCCGCACCAATTCTGCGCGCGGGTCTTCCGCCTCAACTTCCACATCACGCGGCGGACGCGGCAGCAGCATCCTCGATTTGATTTCAATGAGCAATGCCGCCATCAACAAATAGTCAGCGGCGAGTTCGAGTTGGCCATCCCGCATCGCTTCAACATAGGTCATGTATTGGCGGGTCAAATCCGCCATTGGTATGTCAAGAATATCGAGCGAGTGCCTTCGGATCAGATAGAGCAGCAAATCCAGCGGGCCTTCAAACTGTTCAAGCACCACCGAAAGCGCGTCGGGTGGAATGAACAAATCCAGCGGCATTTCGGTAATGAACTCGCCCCGAATTTTTGCCACCGGCAATTCCATACCTAATGTGCCCTGGGGCGGCATGGCACCGGCATTGCCCGGCGACCCGTTGTCGAAAACAAGTTCGACGCTCATTTTGTCATTTCCTCCACGTACGCAATTGCCGCCTTGGACATCAGCGCGCCGTCGTGCGCAACGCCCGCAACAACGACCTTTCGCCAAACAAACTCACTGTTCAATGCTTGTGCGGCTACGCGTGCGCCTTCGAAAAAAGCATTACCACGTGCAAAACGGAACGCACCTTGCGCATTGGCCCCGCGGCTCTTGTTCAGGCTCTTTTCGTTCGGGTCCACATCGGCGTCACCAAGCATCAGGATAAAAGGGCGCGAAAGTGCCGCGCGCGCGCGGGTCGGGTCAACCCGCGAGCCAATGGTGTTGTACGGAAAACGAAACTTCGTATCTGTGTTGCCCCATTCCAATTGTGTGTACCAGCCCGGGTTGGCGGCGATGATTGGATTTGCGCGGTGTTGCGGATAAAACAAATGCAGGCGGTG
>JANOEV010000434.1:0-15966 GCA_031413695.1 Burkholderiales bacterium | reverse complement strand
CCGCGTGCGGCAGAGGTGATGATTGACGGCGACAAGATGACTGTGGTGCGTGATCGCGAGTCATTCGAATCGCTGGTCGCAAACGAGCGCATGCTGCCGTAGATCGTGGCGCGGCGTGTTCGCGAATTCGGAATTTGAAATCGTTGTCCGGAAAAAAGTGTGTAAAAAATCCCCGGTCCGCGTTGATATGGTAGCGATTCGATACCATTTTGTAAAATACGATTGCAAATAACCGGTATTGACATCAATAAAAACTGGTGTTCAAAAAAGAAGTTACATAGAATCCGATTCACCAAGTGCTCGCGGCGAATGTTTTCAAGATTCCTCGCATTTGGTTTCATGTTGGCAGGCAACCGCGAGTGGAGTGAGGTTGTTTCGCCGTCTCTAGCATTTGCGGCAAATGCCAGCACTCAATCGTTCGTATGAACTGACGTCTTGGTGATTCGGCTCGCAGGGGTCGGATCCAAACAAGCAATTCGGTCCAACCATCGAAAGGAGTTGATCATGGCAACAGCCAAGAAAAAGCCGGCAGCAAAAAAAGCGGCTAAGAAACCAGCAGCAAAGAAGCCAGCAGCAAAAAAAGTAGCAAAGAAGCCCGCTGCTAAAAAGAAGCCAGCAGCAAAAAAAGTAGCAAAAAAGAAGCCGGCTGCTAAAAAGAAGCCAGCAGCAAAGAAGAAACCAGCAGCAAAGAAGAAACCAGCAGCAAAGAAAGCGGCTAAAAAGCCAGCCGCAAAAAAAAAAGTAAGTAAGCCTGCAAAGAAGCCTGCTGCGAAGAAAAAGGCTGCTCCAAAAAAAGCAGCCCCCGCAGCAAAGCCTGCGCCAATGGTAACTCCGGTTATCACGCCGCTCATCAAGCCGATGGGCTAAGCAGACTAACTGCTTCAGACTCTCTCAATCCGGCGAGTGATCGCGATGTTTATACATACGCTCACTTCCCGGGTTGAGACATTTATCATGCCCCACCTGCCGGCCGACACCGAGCCCCGCCCCCATGTTCCGCCCGCCCGCCGCTCATCGTCGCGGCCACGGACACCGCATCGCACCCGCCGGGATCGGCCGCTTAAGTAGTGTCTTGACCTTCCTGGTTTTGACAACCGCGTTGGAATGGTGCCGGTCCCGGTACTGTGTGTCTGCGCCTTGGTTGGCACTTGTGCCACTGATTTATAACGCGCCTCTACCTTGATTTTTGCATAAGGCTGTACAGCGCAAATCCGGTCATGACATACAAAATAGGCGTCAGGACGATCAGATCCAATCGTAATAGCACACCTGCATTTGCCAGGGCGGATCCCAGCACGGCGGCGAGCTGCAACTCGTAGAGGTTAAAGATTGCCCAAAGCAGACCTGTAAAAACGGGCGCCCTCCGAAACCACACTTGGCTAAAGCCCGTGTCTGACGCCAGCGTCCGGACAACCTCCACCGAAATCAGCGCGGCACCGATCAACAGTCCCGCATACGGCGCGTGACTGATCAACTTTGCCGGGCCGAAAAATATCCAACCGATTAAATCCATGTTTTACCGCCAGTTCTAGTCTTGTTTGTGGAACCTATGGCACCTGGGCCTGCGGCATGCGCGCCTGAATGATCTGTGTACGCTGCAGTAGATATTCTGAACTTCGATTGCGGTCATAAAAACGCGGCCGCGGCACCATTGCGGCGAGTTTTGCTGCCTGCGCCTCGGAAAGCTGGCCGGCGGTGACGCCAAAGTAGTGTTTGGCGGCTGCTTCGGCGCCGAATACACCGTCGCCCCATTCGATCACATTCAAATAAATTTCGAGGATTCTCGTTTTGTCCAGTACGCTCTCCATCATGATGGTAATAATCGCCTCCTGCCCTTTTCGCAGGAAGGACCGGTCTCCGGATAAAAACAGATTCTTGGCCAGCTGCTGCGAGATGGTTGATCCGCCCGCAACCACCTTGCCGCGCCGTTCGTTTTTTTCCATTGCCTTTTGGATGCCCTGCCAGTCGAATCCATCGTGATCAATAAATTTGTCGTCTTCAGCGACGAGGATTGCGCGTTTAAGTTGCGTTGATATTTTTTCGTATGGCACCCAGACCTGTTTCAAGCTTGCCGCCGGCTTTTTGGCGCGAATCGTGCTGAGCCTCGCGTCCATAAAGGCGGTGGTTGTCGGATTATGAGTTCGCCACCAACAGAGTTTGGTCAATACATAGGTTTGGTAAGCCAAAAAAACGATTGTAATTGCGGCGGCGGCGATGCCGAGCCAGATCGAAAGTTTGCGCAAGGTGATTCTCAGATTGCGCCGGCACGGTTCGCGGCAACGAGCTGTTTGCGCATCGTCGCAATAACCGGCGCGGTTGTTGGTCGAACGCCGCGCCAATAAAAAAACGCTTCAGCCGCCTGCTCAACCAGCATCCCCAATCCGTCCGACGTGACCGCACCTGCATTCGCCGCCAATAGTAGGAATGGCGTTGCTGACCTGCCGTACATCATGTCATAGGCGAAGCTTTCCCTGGCAAAGGCACCGGCCGGTATCAGCGGCAGACTCTCGTTCAGGCTTGCGGCCGTCGCATTGATGACCACATCGTATTTGTGTGCGATCAATTGCCGGTTTTCGACCACGTCGACTTTGACGCCTGGAACAATAAGTCTGAATCGACCCGCCAAATCGTGCGCGCGGGATGCCGTTCGATTTGAAATTGAAATCGACGCCGGCTTTTCATCGAGTATTGCGCCCATTACGCTTTGCGCGGCGCCGCCGGCACCGAGCAGCAATACGCGTCGGTCAGTGAGGGCGTGCCCGAGATTGATACAAATATCGCGCACCAAGCCAACGCCATCCGTGTTGTCGGCCAAAACCTGAACGGCGCCATCGGTATGTTCAAAGCGAAGTGTATTGGCCGCGCCAGCGAGAACCGCTCTTGGCGTTCGATGGGCCGCATATTGATATGCCTGAATTTTGAACGGCAGGGTAACGTTGACCCCTAATCCGCCGCCGCCACGAAACGCGTCAACCGTCGAAATGAACGCTTCCACCGGTGCCAAAATCTTTTCATAGGTGATTTTTTGACCAGTTTCACGCGCAAACGCGGCGTGTATCTCGGGCGATTTCGAATGTTCGATCGGATTTCCGACAACGGCGTAGCGATCAGTCATATAGGGATTGTGATGGTTTGGTGTTACGTGGCAAACTTAGGCGGCGAATCCACTCGATTTTAGCGCGATCAATTGTGGTGCACAAATCACAATCACGCACCAAAATAGGGCATTCCGACGGAGAAAGCACATACAAAACGAGGTTTCTTAACGCGTTATCGCGGGTTTTAGGGTGGCATGTTTTGTGCTGTAAATTGCTACTCGATCAAGCGCCGCAGTTGATAACGTCGGTCGCATTCGGTTCCAACTTCCCGCACACCTTATCAGGAGAACGCAATGGCTGTCGCAGATGTATTGAAAATGGTGAAAGACAACGAAGTCAAGTTTGTTGATTTTCGCTTTACCGATACCAAAGGTAAAGAGCAGCACGTGTCCGTGCCGGTAAAGGCGTTTGGACAGGAAAAATTCACCGAAGGCCATGCTTTCGACGGCTCGTCGATCGCCGGTTGGAAAGGTATCGAGGCATCAGACATGCTGTTGATGCCTGATCCGGAAACGGCATTTATTGATCCGTTCTTCGATGATTCAACGCTGGTCCTGACCTGCGACGTGCTTGAGCCATCAACGGGCAAAGGTTATGACCGCGACCCAAGATCGCTTGCGCGCCGCGCAGAGGCTTACCTTAAGTCCAGCGGGATCGGTGACACCGCATATTTTGGTCCCGAACCGGAATTTTTTGTATTCGACGCGGTGGAGTGGAGCGTCGACATGTCCGGCAGCTACGCCAAGGTGTTTTCGGAAGAGGCTGCATGGTCAACCGCTGAAAAATTTGAAGGCGGCAATCTTGGCCACCGGCCGCCGGTAAAGGGCGGCTATTTTCCGGTCCCGCCGGTCGACCAGCTGCAGGATATTCGCTCTGCGATGTGCCTTGCGCTTGAAGACATGGGCGTCGAAGTTGAAGTCCATCACCATGAGGTCGCCAACGCCGGGCAATGTGAGATCGGCACCAAATTCTCAACCCTGGTTCAGCGTGCGGATTGGACACAGATTCTGAAATACGCGGTGCACAACGTTGCCCACAGCTACGGCAAAACCGCCACGTTCATGCCAAAACCAATTGTTGGCGATAACGGTTCGGGTATGCATGTGCATCAATCGATCTGGAAAGACGGTAAGAACCTGTTTGCCGGCAACGGTTACGCCGGGCTGTCCGAATTTGCGCTTTACTATATCGGCGGCATCATTAAACATGCGCGTGCGCTGAACGCCATTACCAACCCGGGAACTAATTCTTACAAGCGTCTGGTCCCCGGCTTCGAAGCCCCGGTCAAACTCGCCTATTCCGCGCGCAATCGTTCGGCGTCTATCCGTGTGCCATACGTGCAATCGGACAAAGCGCGTCGAATCGAAGTTCGTTTCCCGGACCCAACGGCAAACCCGTACCTGGCATTCGCTGCGATGATGATGGCCGGCCTTGATGGGATACAGAACAAGATCCACCCCGGTGATCCATCAGACAAAAATTTGTACGATTTGCCGCCGGAAGAGGACGCAAAGATCCCGACAGTTTGTTCATCATTGGATCAGGCGTTGGACGCGCTCGACAAAGACCGTGAGTTCCTGACGCGCGGCGGCGTGTTCTCAAACGACATGATTGATGCCTACATCGAGCTCAAGATGCAGGAAGTCACCCGCTTCCGGATGACGACCCATCCTGTCGAATTCGACATGTACTATTCGTCCTGATATCGGCGTCTATCCGGCAATTCAAGTAGGGCGACTTCCGCAAGGGGTCGCCCTTTTTGCTGCCCCTCCGCCGTCAATTGGGCTGGAAATATCGGGCAACCCCCATCAGTAGTGGTGCAGAGCTGAAAAGTCGCTACCCATTGCATTGAAAAAGTGCCCGTTGCGTCGCAAACTATTCGACCCGATATCTAACATTCGCATTGTGGCGAATTCTGCTATCCCCATGAATATTCGACGCATTTTTTTGAAAGCCACCACCATGCTGGGCGTGTCAAGCGCGCTTGCATGCGGGTTTTCGAATGCGTTTGCACAGTCTAATATCGTCTATAAAAATACTGACGAAAACGGCCGGGTGACCTATTCCAACTCGCCGACCAAAGGCGCAACCGTGGTTGAACTTGCGCCACTGATGACCCTGCCGGCGACGCCACAAACCACCCAGCAGACCAAACCACGTGCGCCTGCAGAAATCGCAATAGCGCAACCACCTGTCGCGCAGTCCTCGGCACCCGTATCGATAACGACGTCAGAAGTTGCTATAAATCCTGACAGCGCGAACCATGCGCCATCGTCTGCGCCATCCATGGCCGCAAAAGCACCGGCGCCGCCAATGGCTGTGGTTTCGACGGTCCGTAGTGCTGCGGTAAGTGGTGGCATCAGTGCTGCAACCATGGCGCAGCAGCGCCGTGAAGATGTACGGCGCCGCATTCTTGAAGGTGAAATCGAAGCGGAGGAGCAGCTCCTGCAGGAGGCCGCCAATACACTGGCCGCCGAGCAATCCCGCAGCGGTCCGATTCGCGCGTTCCACGCTTCGCTTGCAACCCAGTCGTCAGCATCAGAAACCACAAAGGAATCAAAGGCACTGATTGCGCGGCATTTCGAGCGGGTGCGCGACCTTCAGGACCAGGTGGAAATGCACAAACAGAATTTGGCCGAATTGCGCGAACAACTATCCGCCGCCGGACAACGCCAACAGGTTGCACAGGTGAGCCCGTCGGCAAAACGAAATGCCGCGCCGTATGTCGCAAGAACGCCGGCACAGCCTGCCAAGAGCAACGAGCTGGCTGTTGTCAGACTCAAGCCCGCTTCGAACAGCGCGCCCAAGCGATCATTGGCAGAGGACCGCTGAGTCAACACCGCATTAACCGATACTCCTTTCGATTGGGTTGTCCGATCGAAGTTAACGCCGAAGGTGATGAGCCTTCGGCGTTTTTTTATGGGCGGTTGCTGTATTGTTGTGTCGCCAGTGCAAACCCGCCAACTGTGGCAAGAAAATTGCTAATAGCCTCGTAATGTCTGTCATGTCGCCCTCCCCACAACCTTCCAACGACAACCCCGCCCTTTACCTGGGCCTCGAGCTGATCGCAACCGCGGTGATTGTCATCGACCACAAATTCCAATTGATTTACGCAAACGCCGCCGCCGAATCATTGTTCGCCTTCAGTCGCAAAAATGCCGCCGGCGTCGCCTTCTCGCGTCTGGTTACCGACGGCAGTGATGAGGGCGGATTGTTCGCGCTGCTCGAACAGGTCAGGGCGGTCGATCAGGGATTTAATGAATCGAGTCTGACGCTGTCCACACCAAGCGGCCAGACGCTGCATTGTTCTTGTATGGCAACACCGGCCGAGCATGGGCGCATCGTGGTTGAGTTTCAACCGCTCGATCAACATCTCAAGATTGCCCGCGAAGAAAAGCTGTTGGAACAACAAAAGCTCAATCGCGAGCTGATTCGCAATCTGGCGCACGAAATCAAGAACCCGCTGGGTGGCATCCGTGGTGCCGCCCAATTGCTGGAACGCGAATTGTCCGACGACGCATTACTTGAGTACACGCAGGTAATCGTCAAAGAGGTCGACCGTCTGCAATCACTGATGGATCGATTGCTGACCCCGCACCGCCTGCCGAAGATTGAGGCCGTCAACATTCACGAGGTGCTTGAATATGTTCGCGCGGTGGTGCTTGCCGAGTTTCCGGAAACGCTCGAAATTGTGCGCGATTACGATACCAGCCTGCCCGAAACAATGGGCGACCGTGAACAGCTGATTCAAGCGATGCTGAACATTGCCCGCAACGCCGCACAATCCACCAACGGCGTTGGCATGGTCCGCTTCCAAACGCGCATTGCACGACAGGTGACGATTGTGCGCGAACGATTTCAACTCGCGCTCGAAATCAGCATTTGTGATGCCGGTCCCGGTGTGCCGGAAAACCTCAAAGACACCATTTTTTATCCGCTGGTCACCGGCCGCGATGGCGGCACCGGCGTGGGGTTGTCGCTGGCGCAGAACTTCATCAACCAGCATGGCGGCGTGATCGAATTTGAAAGTCAGCCCGGTGACACCCGGTTCATTGTGCTGTTGCCGGTAAAGACCAATTAACCGTTAATGAGATCGTCCGATGTATGTGTTGTTATTTAGGGTATTTAGATGAAGCCAGTTTGGATTATTGACGACGACAAGAGCATCCGCTGGGTCATTGAAAAAGCGCTGACGCGTGAAGGCATTGCCTATCGTTCGTTTGCGGCGGCAAACGAGGGTCTGGACGCGTTGGGCGATGAGTCACCACAGGTTGTGATCAGCGACATACGCATGCCCGGCGCATCTGGTCTTGAGTTTATGCAGCGCCTAAAGGCCAAGCTGCCCGCAACCCCGGTGATCATCATGACGGCATATTCGGATTTGGAAAGTGCCGTCGCCGCGTTTCAGGGTGGCGCGTTCGAATACCTGCCGAAACCCTTTGACGTCGATCACGCGGTTGAATTAATCCGCCGCGCCATTGACGAGTCGCGCCATGTCGCTGTTGTTGGTGAATCAACATTGAATGAACCGGCCCCGGAAATACTTGGGTCCGCGCCGACCATGCAGGAAGTATTCCGTGCAGTCGGGCGTTTGTCACAATCACACGCAACCGTGCTGATCACGGGCGAATCCGGCAGCGGCAAGGAGCTTGTTGCCCATGCGTTGCATCGACACAGTCCGCGTGCGTCAAAGCCCTTCATTGCAATCAATACCGCCGCCATCCCCAAGGACCTTCTCGAAAGTGAATTGTTCGGCCATGAACGCGGCGCCTTTACCGGTGCCGCGACCACCCGTCGCGGCCGCTTCGAGCAGGCCGAGGGCGGCACACTTTTTCTCGACGAGATTGGCGCTAAGCCCGCAGATCTGCAAACACGATTGTTGCGCGTCTTGTCCGACGGCCAGTTTTACCGGGTGGGCGGACATCTGCCGCTGACCGCCAACGTGCGGGTCATCGCCGCGACCCATCAGGATCTCGACGAGCGTGTCAAACAGCATTTGTTTCGCGAGGATCTTTACCACCGCTTGAATGTGATCCGCCTGCGTTTACCGGCGTTGCGCGAACGACGCGAAGATGTCCCGTTGTTGGTCAACCACTTTCTGGCCAAGAGCGCACGTGATTTGGGGGTCGAGGTCAAACGCCTGTCAGCCGACTCAATGGCCTGTCTGACACGGCTGGATTTCCCCGGCAATGTGCGGCAGCTCGAAAATATTTGCCACTGGATCACAGTCATGGCCCCCGGCCAGCAGGTTGGAATCGCCGATCTTCCGCCGGACATCCGCGCCGCTGAAACAACCGCCTCCGCATCAGACGACGACTGGGAAAATCTGTTGGCGCGCGAAGTCAAAGCATCGTTGGCGCGTGGCGAGCGCGATATTTTTGACGGCCTAAACCGGGCGTTTGAAGCAGCATTGATCGTCAACGCATTGGCGCACACCGGCGGCCGACGAATCGAAGCGGCCACCTTGCTGGGCATTGGTCGCAACACCCTGACGAGGAAAATCGCCGAATTGAAGCTGGATACAGAACACCCCGAGGGATAAGCATTTTCAGGCAAAAATGGCTGAAAATGCCCGCCAGTAAGGGTGTTTGACTGTCTGTGGCTAATCAGACTTTTTGCGTAACTCAGTATCAAGCTTAAGCGCCACCGGTATTTCGCTTTCGGCGGTTCCCGGCTTGTTAGCTGCGCTCTGTGCAACCGGTACATTGGTGCGTATTTTTTCGTCCGTGGCAATCGGCTGGTCGCTTATTTGTTGGCCGGCAAAGAAACCAAGCACGATCAACGCAGCCCCACCAAGTCCAATTTGCAACCAAACCGGCAGCCGGTTTTGGGTTGTCGATTTGGTCGGAACGTGCATCGCCATCAGCGGGTTTTCAGCATCTGCATCCGTCGATGAATCCTCGTTAATCACATCCTGCAGCGCCTTGGCTTCGACCGCCTGCTGACGCGCCGACTCGGCCGCGGCCGCGCGTTCTGACGCCGCCTTTGCGAGAGCGCGTTGTTTTGCCGTTTCAATTGCCGCGATTTTTTCGGCCGTCGTCTTTAGCAGCGCCTGTTCGGCCGCTTGTTTCGCTTTCAGCGCATCGACTTCCGCCAGCTCGGCCTGTTCGCGTTCTTTCTCTTTTTTCAACATCACCGCTTCACTTCTGGTGCGTTCGTTGGCCTCGGCCGCCAGCCGGCGTTCCGCCTCGAGCCGTTCAGCGGCGGCGGCGTTGGCGGCGGCGTGTGCCTGCTTGCGCTGCTCGGCGTCGTTGGCCAGCTTTGCCTCGGCGATACTGCGCGCTTCGAGCGCCCCGGCATGCGCTTTGTTTGCCTGCTTTTCGGCAGCGGCCAATTTGACCTGCTCCTTGATTGCGGTATCGCGCTCGATCACCAGCATCGCTTCGAGTTTGTCTTGGGCGACACGCGTCTGCTTTTGTGTTTCGATCAACGCTGCCGCGCGGGCGGCGACATCCGCCTTGACCTTATCGGACTCGGCCACGAGGGCGTCGACACGCTGTTTTTCCAACTTTGCCGCGTCTGAAGCGCGCAGCATGGCATCGCGTTCGGCCGCCTCGGCTTTTTGTGCCACCTGAAGCGCGTTTTGCTCGGCGGCAAGCATCGCCTTGGCATCCGCCGCCAGCTTCTCGTCCGCCTGTTTGCGCGCGATGGCGGCGTTGATCGCCTGCTCTTCGGCGGCGATCCGTTTGGCGGTTTCGCCGTCAACATTTGCCACTGCCGCCTGACTCGCCTGCTTGGCGGCATCGGCGGTTTTTTCCGCCGCGTTGCGCTTTTCGGTCATGGCATCGAGCATGGCAAGCCGGGCTTTTTCCGCCGCGGCGCCACCCTCGAGCACCGCCTGTAACTTTTCCGACGCGGCCTTGATTTGCGCCTCGATCTGTTTGGTCGCGTCGCGCGCGGCGGCCTCTGCCGCCAAGGCGGCAGACTTCGTATTTTGTGCCGCCTGCCCCGCCTCGTGCGTCAGTCGGGCAAGTTTTTCTTCCGCTGCTTTTTTCACCTTCGCCGCCTCAAGCGCCGCCTGTTCGGCAGCCATGCCTTGCGCAATTTCATCCGGCGCCCTTGCCTCGGCCGCTTCGCGGGTGACGCGCATTGCCTCGGCTTCTTTTTCCAGTGCGGCGCGCTGTTGTGCCAGTTTTTCCAGCGCAGCCGCGTGGTCTTGTTCGGCCGTTGCTATTTGTTTGGCGGCCGCCTGGCTGCGAAGCAATTCTTCCTGCGTGCGTTGATTAATTTCCTGCATTGCGTTTGCCGATACCGCCTCGGCGGCACGCGCTGTTTCCAGCGCTTGTTTTTCTGTCTGCTCGCGCGCGGCGATGTTTTCCAGCAACGCGGTTTGTGCCTGCGCGCGCGCCTTTTCGGCCTCGACGGCAATCTTCTCCGCCTCGGCGCGCGCCACCTGCAATTGTTCCAGCACCTGTTGTGCCCGTCTGGCATCCTCGTGCGCACGCGCCTCAGCGGCGGCAATATGTTCCTTGGCCGCGTTTTGCCTGCCGGCAATTTCGTCGGCGAGTGCGCGCTCGGCCTGCTCGCGGGCCAGTTTCGCGGCAACGGCTTCTTGCTCGGCTTTTTGTTTTCGTTGTTCGATCGACTGTAACTGCTGTTCGGCGGCGGCGCGGGCCCTGGCCATCGCGGCCGCCGATGCTTCCGCCGCCCCGTGCGCATCTTGTGCCTCATCCGCCTTGCGTTCGGCGTTCGCCCTGTGTTCGGCGGCGGCGCGCGCATGGTCGTCGGCCGACGCCCGTTGCAGCGCGGCATCGGCAAGCTTCTTCTCTTCCTGTTCACGCGCCTTTGCGGCCGCGGCCGCGGCATTCTCAGCCAACAAACGCGCTTCCGCCGCCTGTTTTGCGTTCTGTTCGGCCAGCTGGCGCGCCTGCGTTTCCTCGGCCAACTTCAACTCTGCATGTTTGGTCGCTTCGCTGGCAGCAGTGGATGCCTTTTCATTTTCTGCCTGCACATTCAGTGCGGATTTTTTTTGGCGCTCCGCCTCGTAGAGGTCGTGCACCAATTGTGCCGCCATGCGCACCTCCTCGGCCAGCAGCGCCGCCTCAATGCTGGTCGGTGAGGGTGCACCACCGGCGGCAGCTTCGGCGTCCTTGATGGCCAGCTCCTGCGCATGTTTCTGTTTGCGCAGTTGCTCGGCACGTTTCAGGGCTTCGATCAGTTTACTCATGGGTGCGAAATTAGCGGTGGCGGCAATTAGAAGCGAAAGCCAATCTTGCTTGAGATGGTTGTACTGCTGCCGGTTTTTTCCGCCTCGGCAGAGAAAGTTGCAAACAACAATTTTGTATCAAAGCCGATAAAGGTGCGAGTCAGACTGTTAGAGACGGTGGACAGACTCGTGCCGGGTGCCGACACCTCGGTTCGCACCGTTCCGATTCCCACATAGGGGGTGATGACCGGCAACGGCTTGGCAAGCACAAAATCCGCGCCGAGCGAACGCACCGTCACATTTGACGAACCCAGTTCACGGTTGCCTGTCAGCCGGATGGTCGCGCCCGGCGCGACCAGACCCGGCTCAATAAACTGGTAGCGCAAAATTGCGCCGATGGTCTGTATGCCGGTGCCACCGATGGCGCCGACACTTGCGCCGATATCAAACCCGGCCGCCAGCCCCTTATGGATGGTGAGCCTCGGCGTCAACACATCGGCGGAACCGCCGCCCGCCCTCGTCCAAACATCCCCGGCATCGATACGCGTGAGGCCGGCCTCAATCCCCACATCGACACCCAACACGCCGAGGGTCACGCCCGGCGCCAGCGCGCGCAATGCGGTGACGGCGGCCAGGTCTTTTGACAGCCGCAAAAAGCCATCCTGCGACAGTTGCCGCACGTTCTGCAAATCGGCAGCTGACGCACCGGTGGCGACCAGCAGCATCACTGTCATCAATACACGTGTTGATATTTTTGGTACGTCAGGATTCAGTCTCATTGTTTGGATTTGCCTTTTAAGAGTCGCATCAAACGTCATAGAGTTTCTCTGGCACCGGATGCAGGTGCATGGTTTTGCCCGCCTTGACGATTTGCCCGGCGACGTCATGCCCGACCACTGCCGGAATTTTCACCGCAACGGCGAGCAGCCGATCCAAATCGACCCCGCAGTCAATGCCCATGTCGTTGAGCATGTTGACCAAATCTTCCGTGCAGATATTGCCGGTTGCGCCCGGCGCAAACGGACAACCGCCCAAACCGGCAATTGACGCGTCATAACGATCAACACCCGCATTGATGCCGGCCACCACATTGGCAAGCCCCATGCCGCGGGTATTGTGGAAATGCAATGTGATCGCGGCGTCCGGGAAGCGCCGTTTGGCCTCGCGCATCATGCGTTCCACCTGCCGTGGATTGGCCATGCCCGTGGTGTCGGCAAACGTCAGCCCGTCGAAGCCAAGCGCAAGATACTTTTCCGCAAACAGCATGACGCGGTCTTCATCCACCCTCCCCTCGAACGGGCAGCCAAAGGAAGTGGATACACAACCATTGAGCTTGATCCCCGCTGATTTTGCCATCGGCACCATGATCGCAAAATCGGCCAGCGACTGCTCGGTGCTGCGTTTAACGTTCGCCCGATTGTGCGTCTCGGAGGCGGACATAAACAGGTTCATTTCATCAATCTTGCCACCTGAAAGATGACACGCCACCGCGCGCTCCATGCCTTTGATGTTCGGTGTGATCGCAGTGATCTCGACCCCGTCGCGGCGCAGGATTTGCTTCAAAACAGTTTCGGCGTCGGCCATATTCGGCACAAATTTGGGATGAACGAAGGACGTTGCCTCGACTTTTGCCAGTCCGGTCGCCGTCAGCTGGTCAATGAGCGCGATTTTGGTCTCAGTCGCAATGAAGTCTTTCTCGATCTGGAACCCGTCGCGCACGCCGACATCGTTAATGTGAAGTTTTTGGATGGTTATCATCGTCGTATTTTGCGCCAAAGGGGGATTTGCGCCCGGACCGAGGCTAAATGCCGTGTTTTGAACGCCCCAGCACCAGTCTACCGCAGGTTTTTTGCAAGTCTAGCGCGCCGGAACCTGGTTGCCATCAGAAGTGCGGCCCAGACACATCATAAGGAAAAGTCCTTTTACTTTCAGCGCCTTATCAAGATCGAAACACATGGCCCAAAGTTGGTGCGCTGCCGCATTTCGGTTTGACTTCAAATGTTGGGCACGCTTATAATCGATGGGCTTTGCGCTTGAATTTGTCGACTTTTGCTCGTTTTCACAGGTTGCCCAACGTATGCAGCACGCTTTTTTGGACAATGCCTATCGAAAAGTCTTGATGCTTCAGGCGGCGGGCAGCGTTTTTTGTGCGGTGTTGGCCGCGGCGATTGACGGGCAATGGGCGGCGGTTTCGGCATTGTTCGGTGGCGGCGCGGTTGTGGTTGGCAATCTTGTTTATGCGTTTTTGGCCAGGCCCTCTGCGGTGTACGCGAAATCTGGCGGCACCGTGCTGTTGAGGCATGTTTTGGCCGAAATCGCAAAGATCCTGATTGTGTTGGGGTTGGTGTTTGGGGCATTTGTATCTGGTGCCTTTGTCGCGGGATGGTTGGTGGCGGCAATGGTGGCGGCACTGATGTGTCAGTGGTTGGTTTGGCTGTTTTACAAATAAAGCTGTTTTCGTTCATACCGGTTGTGTTCAACCGACCAAGAATTTACAAAATTTCATGGCGTCCAGTTACGAAACCCCCTCCGAATATATTTCCCACCACCTGACAAACCTGCGTGTGTCGGTTGGCGACGGCGGTTTTTGGATGATTAACGTCGACTCCCTGATCATGGCCGTTATCGTCGGCGTAATCGGACTCGGCGCGTTTTGGCTTGCTGCGCGGCGCGTAACAGCCGGTGTTCCCGGCCGGTTTCAGAGCTTTATCGAGCTCGTGCTCGAATTTGTGGACAACACCGTCAAGGACGTGTTTCCCGGCGATCGCAGTTTTCTTGCGCCGCTTTCATTGACCATTTTTGTGCTTGTGTTCATGATGAACCTGATGGATTTGATTCCCATCGACTTCGTCGCGACCTTCATGGGCATGCTCGGTGTGCATTACTGGAAAGCCGTGCCGACGACCGACCTGAACGTGACCTTTGCGATGTCGTTCACCGTGTTCGTGTTCATCATCTATTTCAGCTTCAAGGCCAAGGGTGTCGGCGGGTTCATTCACGAATTGTTTACCGCCCCGTTTGGTTCACACCCGACCCTGTGGATTCCGAATCTGGCCATCAACATCATTGAATTGATCGCCAAGCCGGTCTCGCTTGGCATGCGTTTGTTTGGCAACATGTACGCCGGTGAACTGGTCTTCATGTTGCTGGGCCTGTTGGGCATGTTGGGCGGCATATATACGGCCGGTTCGATCATTTTGTCGTGGGGCTGGGCGGTATTTCACATCCTCATCATTCTGTTGCAGGCGTTTATTTTCATGGTGCTTTCCGCGGTTTATATCGCGATGGCTCATGAGCACCATTGAGCATCAAAATTTCAGGTTGGTATTTAACTTAGTTCTCGCGAAAGGAAAACAAAAATGGCACAGTTTATCGCCCTCGTTCAAGGCAACATGGCACTCGGTATTGGTCTCATCATCGGCCTCGGCGCATTGGGTGCCTGTATCGGCATCGGCATCATGGGCTCGAAGTTTCTTGAGTCCGCAGCGCGTCAGCCAGAGCTGATCCCGCAACTGCAAAAATTCATGTTCCTGTTGGCTGGTCTGATTGACGCGGCATTCCTGATCGGTGTCGGTATTGCCATGTCTAACGCTACTGCGTAAATTGGCAACAAAAATAACCTGCCAGCGGCGCTAGAGCGATATAAGCGATCAACAAAACTGAAAGAAGCGAACTTGGTTAGGCCGCTCGCCGTGAGCGAGAGCAAAATTAACCAAATGTCGTAACGTAGTTCCATTGCTGCAGACAGACCTCAATATTTTTGATGATAATGAGTGTGCTTTGCAATTGGCGTGCCAGAAAATGGAATTTTTTGGATTAATTATATAAATCATACACTTGAACAAAAGATCAAATATATGATTTATATTTTGAGTAAGGTTTAGTCGCCAAGAAGGCTAAAAGATAATGGCAACTTTGCTCAACTATGACGAAAGAATGACAGGTTGAAATGATGGCAATTGTTTAAATGCCGCGAAGTAACTCGTTAATACCAACTTTTCCACGCGTTTTTTCATCAACTTTTTTAACGATGACAGCACAATACAAGCTGTAAGTACCATCTTTAGAAGGCAAATTACCAGCAACCACTACCGAGCCAGCAGGTACGCGGCCATAGGTAACGCTGCCAGTTTCGCGATCGTAAATTTTAGTGCTTTGGCCGATGTAAACGCCCATAGAAATCACGCAGTTATCTTCTACCACCACACCTTCAACCACTTCAGAGCGCGCGCCCACAAAGCAGTTGTCACCAATAATGGTCGGGCCTGCTTGTACTGGCTCTAGCACACCACCAATACCTACGCCGCCGCTAAGGTGAACGTTCTTACCGATTTGCGCGCAAGAGCCAACGGTTGCCCAAGTATCCACCATGCTACCTTCGCCTACGTGCGCGCCAATATTGACATACGAAGGCATCAATACAGCATTTTTACCGATGAAAGAACCCCGACGCACGATTGCGTTTGGCACTACGCGAAAACCGCCAGCTTTAAAGTCATCTTCAGAATAATTGGCAAATTTTGGTGACACTTTGTCAAAATATTTGGTCACGCCGTCGTCCATTAAATAGTTATCTTCTAAGCGAAACGACAGCAACACAGCCATTTTCAACCATTGATGGGTTTCCCAGTTTTGCGTATCTCCAATGCGCGTGGCCACGCGTAGCTTACCTGCATCTAAATCGGTAATTAGTGAGGCAACGGTAGCTTTTAATTCAGCTGA
>JANOEV010000433.1:0-4033 GCA_031413695.1 Burkholderiales bacterium | reverse complement strand
GTCTCGACTTCTTTACGTTCCGTAATATCGTGCAATGTTCCAACCAATTTGGTCGTGACACCATCCACCTGCTCGGCAATTCCCTGATTTCGCACCCAGATAGTCCGGCCCTTGGCGGTGATCATTTGCATTTCCAGATCCCAGCCTATTCCGCGTTCGATTGCAAGACGGTTTACTTCCTCCACTTTGGCACGCCCGCCAGGCGGGTAGAAGCCCAGCACCTGTTCGGTTGATGCGGGCGAAACGGGCGGATCAATTTCCAAAATCCGCAATGTTTCGGCCGACCAAATACGCGTATCTGTGCCAGGGTACATTTCCCAACCACCGATACGGGCGAGGCGGCTGGTTCGGGCAAGTGCGTCTTCACGCGTCCTTAGCGCGGCAAGTTGCCGGTTAAACGCGGCGAAGAGTTCGCCGATTTCGTCCGGGCGCTTAACCACCAACGGCTGTGCGCCACCACCAGCGGCCGCATCCAGGCGCTTTGCGGCTTCCTGCACAGGTGACAATTCGCGTCGAATCGTCCACCAGATCAGCCCCCCCGCAAGCATGGTGAGCAACAATGACGTCAGGATCAGCCGTTGTCTTGTTTTGAGAATTGGCACGTCAAGTTCTGAGGTAGGCAGCGATGCGACAAGTTGCCATCCGGCTGATGGCACCGACTTGATCGATGATAGGACTTCAACGCCCTTTGCGTTGACCAATACGATGGAGTGTTCATCCTTCGCCGCAAAAGCATCGATGGCTGCATTGATGCCCGGCTTGGGCAACTCTTCCATCACCCGTGACTTGTCCGTTGCGCTGAGGACACGACGTGATTTTTGGTCAATCACAAAGAAGCCACCGGTCGTCCCGACACGATTGGAGGCGACAATATCCAGAAAATTCGGCCGACTTAAATCGATGACGCCATAGAGTATGCCGATTGTTTCGCCAGCAGCCGACTTGATCGGAACCGCCATACCAAACACCGCTGTCCCCGAAGATTGTACGATCATCGGCCGTAACACCGCCGACTTCGCCCCCGCCATGATCCTCTCATAGGCATCGCCTTCACCATACCGCTTGCCGACGCGGTCAAGCTCGCTGGGAACAGATGCGGTGGCAAAACCAGTATGATCAATCACAAAGCCGCCGCGATTAAACAGGCGCATCACGACTTCGCGCTTTTCAAGCCATGCCTGCAATTTTTGGGGGTCTGACAGCAATTCACCGGATATACCGGATGCGATTGTCGTCAACGCGCGAAACCGGTCTTCAACACGCTCGTCGACCTGGGCCGCGATCAGTTTGATCATCGACAGTTGCTGCTCACCGATCAATCGCTCGGTATCCGCACGCAACAAACGTCCGGAAAAAATGGCGAGCGTCAGCACAACCACGACCAATATTGCGGTTGCGGAAACGGTAACGCGGGCTTTGATGGACAATCGTTCAAGCATTAAACTTGACTCAACAATTTAGGCGCAAAAGAATCATTTAACGGTTCAGCGGCGCGTCGCCCCGGTCCCGACATATTTTTTCAGCCAGGCAAAATACTCCCTGAACCACAATCGCGAATTTTGTGGTTTCAGAATCCAGTGGTTCTCATCCGGGAAAAACACCAATCTCGCCGGCACACCTAGCGTTTTCAGCGTGGAATAGTAAGCCAATCCCTGCTGGTCGGGCACACGATAGTCAAGCGCGCCGTGCAGCACCAGCGTCGGCGTTTTTGCATACCTTACCTCTGTTATCGGGTTTTGGGCGGCAAACTTGACCGGGTCGTCCCAATAGCTGGTCTTGAGTGAATAGTTAAACCAATAGCCGGCGTCACCACCGTACATGGCGCGCCAATCAAAGCAGCCCGCATGGCAGACGTAGGCTTTGTAGCGATCACCGCCCTTCTGCTTACCATTGCGGCCGTTCATCCATGCCACCATCTTGCCGCCATAACTGCCGCCGCTCGCGGCCAGACGGTTTTTATCGATATAGCCCTGCTTGAGCATGAAGTCGGTGCCGGCTTCGACGTCGGCGTGTTCTTTGGTGCCGAATGTGCCGTTGTTGGATTCAAGAAACTTGTTACCCCAGCCGAGTGAACCGTGGTAATTTACACACACCACCACATAGCCGGCCGCGGCAAACACGTGGTTGTTCCAACGGAAGTGAAAGTTGTCACCCCAGTTTGAATGCGGTCCGCCGTGGATCGAATGTAGCAGCGGCCACTTTTTCTTCGGGTCAAAGTTCGGCGGGTACACCGCCCACATTTGCACCGGCTCGTTGTTCCAACCCTTGACGGTGAATTCCCGGACGTCGCCCAACTTGAATTGCGCCATCAATTTTTCATTGAACGATTCGATGGGTTTTTCTTCTCCACCAATGCCGGCAAACACCCTTGGCGGCGCAGACATATTGTTGCGGACAAATACCAACTTACCGCTCTGCACATCAAAATCGGACACCGTACCACCTTGCACAGTTACACCCGGCTGCTTGGCTTCAAGCATCCACTGCCAGACAGAAACGCGGGAGCAATTGTCTGCGGTGAAATAGACTGATTTCCCGTCATCCGCCCATTTGACAGGATGACTCGGATTGCGATCCCATCCGGTCTTGATTACCAGCTTGCCATTCTTTCGGCCAAACAAGGCAAGCTTGTTGTCGTCATCCATCGAGCGCGCAATGTTGTTGACGAACAACGCGATGGATTTGCCATCGGGGCTGTAACGCGGGTGGTGATGGGTGAATTTGCCGCCCTTGATAAGCGTTTTGGCCTTGCCGGATTTCACCTCCATTTCGACCAGGTCGTAGGCTTGATCGCCGCGCCGGTCATCGTTTGGATTGAAATTGAAAACGATATGTTTGCCGTCCGGCGCGATATCAAAATCATGCTGATCGGTGTCAAACACCGGCAACTCATAGCGACTGCCGGCAAACAGATTGCGACATTTGCCACTGCTGACGTCAATCACGTGAATACGCGGCACCCGGCCGTCTGACAGCCAATGATCCCAATGCCGGAACGCGCTGTGTTCGACCACATGCGCCTTGACTTTGTTGTCCTTATTTTCCTTCAACCGCTTTGCCTGCTCTTTGTCTGTTTTGAGATCAGGCCAAATCCATGAAATACAGGCGATATGTTTGGCATCTGCAAACCACTTGATGCCGGCGATACCAGTGCTAAGCGTGGTGATACGCGCGGCTTCGCCGCCATCCGGCGCAATCATATAGAGCTGCGGTTCGTCATCGTCTTTGCGCTTCGCGACAAATGCAATTGATTTGCCATCGGGCGACCATGCAGCCTGACCGTCTTTTTCACCGCAGTTGGTCAACTGTCGCGGCGCGCCACCAAAGGTCGAAAGTAACCAGAGCGACGTGGCACTCCTATTCTCATCCATATCGTATTTGCTCAGACTACAAACGGCCTGACTGCCATCAGGCGCCAGCGAGAGGCCACCCGGCCGGGCAATTTTCCAAAGGTCGTCAACCGTGATGATCGTTTTTTTCATGTTTGAACAGTCGTCATAAAGAGAGAGTTGGGCAAGAGCGGCACCTGAAGCGCTATTTTGCCTTGCATTTGGCCCTGCGCGCAGGCATTCTCAAGACATGATTCGTGGTCTTGCCATCCTGCTTGTATTCCAATCGCTCGGAGAAGCACTGTCCGGGCTGCTTCATGGTGCCGTGCCCGGGCCGGTGATCGGCATGGTTCTGCTTTTCGTATTCCTGGTTGTTCGCAAATCAATTGGTGAGTCGGTTTCAGCCGCGGCAGACGGACTGCTTGCCCACCTTTCCATCTTTTTTATCCCGGCAGCAGTTGGCGTGATGTTGTATGCCGGTGCACTCGCCCAATCGAGTGCCGCATGGATATTGGCGATCGTATTCAGTACCATCGGCGCGATTGCCACAACGGCATTGGTTTTCAGGATGTTGTCCCGGCCAACGACGGCGGATAAAACATGAACGCCCAGCCAAGCCTGCCGGTCGGACTGGACAATCTCGCCGAGATTTGGGTCTACCTTTCCGCCACACCGCTGTTTGGCCTGACCTTGACACTGGTCGC
>JANOEV010000432.1:0-20295 GCA_031413695.1 Burkholderiales bacterium | reverse complement strand
GGATGGTGCGTGGAAAACCATCGAACATAAAGCCTTTGGCGCAATCTGGTTGTTTGATACGTTCCTTCACCAGACCGATGATGATGTCGTCCGACACCAGCGCACCAGAATCCATGACTTTTTTGGCTGCCACGCCCATCGGTGTACCGGCTTTGACTGCCGCACGCAACATGTCACCGGTGGAAATTTGCGGAATGCCAAATTTTTCTTTGATGAAACCCGCCTGGGTACCTTTTCCGGCGCCCGGCCCACCCAAAAGAATCAATCGCATCGCTCGCCTTTGTGAGGAGTTTTTATAATCATCTGATTTTACCCGAATGACTTCGCCACTTGTTTGCGCACCCGCAACAAGTCTTCGGCGGTGTCCACGCCTGCACTAACTGGTCCCTGCCACGGCAATACCGCAATCGCAAAGCCATAGTGCAGCGCCCGCAGTTGTTCGAGCGCCTCGTATTGTTCAGTTGGCGCCGGCGCAAGGTTGGCAAATTGTTTCAAAAACGTTGCACGATAGGCGTAGATGCCGATATGCCGCATGGCCGGAAATCCCGTTGGCAGCAAGGTCTGATCAACAGCAAACGCGTCGCGGGCATAGGGGATTGGCGCGCGGCTGAAATAACGCGCCAATTGGTCGGCGTCGACGACCACCTTGACCACATTCGGATTGAAGAATTCAGCCGCATCCGCAATCGGGTGCGCCGCCGTGGCGATGTGTGCCCGCGGCCTTTTCGCAAGCATTGCCGCCACACCCTCGATTAGCGCCGGATCAATCAATGGTTCGTCACCCTGCACATTGACAACAATTGTGTCGTCATCCAAGGCCAGGGTGTTCACAACTTCAGCAAGTCGGTCCGTACCGGTCGGGTGGTCAAGTCGCGTCATCAATACCTCGACGCCATGCGCGGCGCAGGCCGCCATGACATCGGCGTGGTCGGTCGCCACGTAAACCCGGCTTGCCCCCGATGCGCGCGCCCGTTCGGCAACATGCACAACCATCGGTTTGCCGGAAATGTCCGCGAGCGGCTTATTCGGCAGCCGCGTCGAACGCAGCCTGGCGGGAATAACGCAAATAAAGGACAACACGATTTTTCCCGGGCCCTATTTGCGTTCCTCATCAACGCCAAGCGCGCGCGCCTCGTCGACGAGCATGATGGGAATGCCATCCCGTATTGGGTACGCAAGCCTTGCCGACCAGGAAATCAATTCGAGCTTGTCAGGCGACATTGTCAGCGGCCCTTTGGTCAATGGACACACCAGAATTTCAAGCAACTTTGGGTCGAGGGACATGGTCAATTTTTTTCTGGATAAATTCGTAAAACGCATCCGGCAGCAACGCGTCGATTTGCATCGCCCACATACGATCATCGGCGCAATCACCACATTTTACCGCGTCCTTCTCTGTCATCAGAAGGATGTCCGCGTCGAGATCTGCAAAGTCAGTTTTGGCAAATGCATGGTGGTCGTCAAATACATGTTTCGCCGCCAGTGTTATTCCAAGCTTCTCAAGGTGTAAAAAGAAACGTGCCGGATTGCCGATACCGGCCACTGCAGCGATGCGCTTTTGTCGTGACATTGCAAGCATGGCACCGGGGTCATTCGTTTCGCCCCCTAGTAACCTCACAAAGCTTTCATTGCCGTAGGTCATCTCAAAAATTGGCCTTCCGATCGCCGCAAGCAAGGGAGCCAGATCAGACGGCACCGGCGATTTTTCCAATCGAGGTGCATCAATGCCGGTTTGATTCAGCACAATACAATCAACGATTCGCATCCGCGAAACCGGCTCGCGCAGCGGGCCGGCTGGCAACAATTGCCCGTTGCCAAATCCGCGCAGCCCGTCAACCACGGCAATCTCGATATCACGCGCCAATGCATAGTGTTGCAAACCATCGTCACTGACAACAACCCGGATATCTGCGTGATCGGATAGCAACGTTGCAACAGTTGCCGCACGCCGCGAACCGGCATAGACCGGCACACCACTGCGGTTTGCAAGCAATCTGGCTTCATCACCGGCAGCCGGCTGACGATCGTTGGCCGCGTCCTTCGGCAACATCGGCCGCACGGCAGTCGGGCTGTCTTGATGCTGTCCAAGCGTATAACCACGGGTGACAATCCCGGGGTGTTGTGCGGTGCGCTGCAAATAGTTGGCGAGTGCCAGCACGACCGGTGTTTTGCCGGTGCCACCCACAGTGAGATTGCCGACCACCAATACCGGCACAGGCGGCTGATAAAAATCAAGCATTCCCGTTTTGAAAAGCGCACGCCGGATAACGACAATGGCGGCAAAAATCCACGAAACAGGCAGCAACAAAATCTGCCAGCCGGACAGACGCTGCCACTCATCGACAAAAAATTGTTCAAGACGCGACCGCATGTTTGAGATGCATCGACCGCAGGGGACGGCGCGTTACTTGCCGGCCTTGGCTTGCGTCGTAAACGATATCTTGGTGTAGCCGACCAGCCGCGCCGCTTCCATGACATTCACCACCGCTTGATGTGTGGCCCCCGCATCGGCGCCGATGGCGATCACCGGGTCGTTCATTTGGCCGGCATTCGCCGCCTCTTTCAGCGCATTGGCAAACGCGGCAACACCGTTAAAATTGACGGCGGTGTTGTTGATGGCATATTTGCCACCGGCATCAACGGCAATATTCAACACCTGCGGACGATCCGGCGCCTTTTCAGCTGATGCCTCGGGCAAATTGATTTGCAACTCGGCGTATTTTGAATAGGTGGTGGTGACCATGACAAAAATCAAAATCACCAACAGCAAATCGATCAACGGGATAAAGTTGATTTCAGGCTCTTCACGCGACCGGCCTCGTCGAAAATTCACTTGCGATCCCCGTGCAACGTTTCAACCAGTTTGATTCCCTGCTGCTCCATATCGATCACCATCACATCGACCTTACCGCGAAAGTGGCGGTAAAAAATCAGCGCCGGCACCGCAACGGCGATGCCCGCGGCGGTGTTATAGAGGGCGACAGAAATTCCCTGCGCGAGCTGCGCGGGATTTTGCCCCTGCGGACCTGACGCACCAAAAATATCGATCATGCCGATGACGGTGCCAAACAGGCCGAGCAACGGCGCAACAGTGGCGATGGTCCCCAGTCCGACCAAAAAACGTTCCATATCGACCATCACCGCGCGCCCGGTCTCTTCCATCGATTCCTTCATCACGTCGCGCGACGACTTTACATTTGCCAGCCCGGCGGCAAATACCCGGCCTAGAAACGAATTTGCATTCAGCTTTGCCAGCAATTCAACGGTCGCGCCCTGCAGCCGGTAGGCGTCAACCGTATCCGAAAACAGGTTCGGCGGTAATACAGACTTCCGGCGCAGGGTCCAGAACCGTTCACCGATGATGGCAAAACAAATCACCGAACACAAAATGATGAACCAGATAGTCCAGCCCGCTGCTTGAATGATCGATAACAATATGGTCTCCAAAGGGCGCTACACAATTGGCGTAAGTTTAACGTATCCGCTTTGTCGTCGGCGCTGTTGCAACGGCAGACAATTTCTGCGGTTGATATTCCAATGCTTTTGTTAGCGCAGGTTCGAATCGTCGAGGTGGTATCTGTCGAAACGCAACGCCGGTTGCGCGATTCCACGAATCGCCACTATTGGCGGGCGATTCGCGTCATTTTCAGCCGGTAACGCCTATATTTGGTGGGTTCGACAGTTCCCGGCTAATTTCATCCACAACTCCTGTGGATAACTCTGTGCATAGGCGCTGCGCAGCAACGCTAAGTCACGAAAATGTAACGTTTTTTTCCGATACGCTCAATTTTTAGCCTGTTAAAAAATGTAGTCTTTTCAATGGCTTGCAATTTAACATCTGCCATCGTCTCGATATGCGTGGGAAACGGTTGCGGTGATAGCATGCGGTGGATGAATAAACCATTTCGCCATACAAAATACCGTCAAAGCCTAGGCAATGATGCCTCCTGACCTCAGGCCTGATGCGGCAAACACCGCGAATTCCGCCATCAGCGTCTCCGAGCTGAACCGCCGCGTCAAGGGAATGCTGGAAGCCCAATTTGAATTGCGCTGGGTCAGGGGCGAGCTTTCCAACGTGATGCGGGCGGCGAGCGGGCACTGGTATTTCTCCCTCAAGGATGACGCGGCGCAGGTTCGTTGCGTTATGTTTCGACAGCGTGCGCAGTCTGTCTCGTTCACACCGGAAAACGGCCTTGAGGTCGAGGTGCGCGCGCTACCCACACTTTACGAGGCGCGCGGTGAATTCCAGCTGGGCGTGGAAACAATGCGCCGCGCCGGGGTCGGCGCGTTATTTGAAGCATTCGAACGGCTTAAACAAAAACTTGCAGCAGAGGGCCTGTTTGATGATGATCGCAAACGCGACCTGCCCGGCTTCGCGCATGCGCTGGGGATTGTCACGTCTGCCACCGGTGCCGCACTACACGATGTGTTGACAACCCTGCAGCGGCGCGCGCCTATGATCAGAGTCATCATTTATCCAACCACGGTGCAAGGCGCCGATGCACCGCGCGAAATCGCCAACGCCATCAACACGGCAGCCATTCGCAACGAAGTCGACGCGTTATTGATCTGTCGCGGCGGCGGTGCGGTCGAGGACCTGTGGGCATTCAACGACGAAACGGTTGCAAGGGCAATAATCAGATTGCAAACGCAAACAGAGATTGTGGTGGTCTCCGGCGTCGGGCATGAGACCGATTTTACAATTTGCGATTTTGTCGCCGACATGCGTGCGCCGACGCCAACCGCCGGCGCGGAACTGCTTTCGCCGGATACACCGCAATTGCGATTGGTGGTTCAGCAGCAACGGGTGGCGATGGCGCGTAGCGCACAGCGGCTTGTCCGACAGCACCAACAACGTGTCGATTTTGCAGCGAGGGGATTGGTGTCCCCGCACGAACGCATCAAACGCGAGCGTGAAAATCGCCTGGCCATCCAGCGTCGGCTGGATCGTGCGCTCAATACAAATTACCGGCAGTTGCAAATTGCCCTGAAAGCGGCCGCACATCGCCTGCGAAATGTGATGCCGGATCTTGCAACGCGCCACAACGTGATTGCCAATGCGCGACTGGCGTTGGGCCGCGTGATCAATTCCATAGTCGAGCAACAATACAATGCGCTTGGACGGAACAGGCATGCGCTAAATCTGCTGAATCCAGAGCAGGTCCTGACCCGCGGCTATGCAATTGTCGAAGTCTCTGGAAAAGGCGTTGTCAGCGGCATAGCGCGGATACACGCCGATGATCGCATCGCCGTTCGCATGCACGACGGAGAAATTGCCGCTGTCGTCGTCAAGACAACGCCTGCATGACGATCTACCAAAAGATGGCGGGCGCACCCTTGCGCTAATTCGACATGAGGCGTAATCTCGGTCGTCCATACCCGAACAATTCTGGAGGACAGCATGGCGAAAAAAACCAAGACAGCAACCAAGGCGGCTGCGAAGCCGGCAAGCAAGACCGGCGGCTCAGTATACAAAGTCATTGAACTCGTTGGGACCAGCACCGTTTCATGGGCGGATGCCGCCAAAAACGGCATCAAGTCCGCCTCCAAAACGGTACGCGATATCCGGGTCGCCGAGGTATCGAAGCTCGACGTCAAAGTCGACAAGAATGGCGGCATGACATTTCGCGCGAAGATGAAACTGTCATTCAAGTACCATAACGACTGACCAACATCGAGCGCCGCTTACCATTGCCGTAAATGGTGCCCGATCTGTTCGGCCTCGTCGCCCTCAAGACAATCGATCACCCGTAGATTGGCGGTTGATCGCAGCCACGTCAGTTGCCGTTTGGCGAGCTGGCGGGTGGCGGCGGTGCCATGTGCGCGCACATCATCCCGGCTAATTTCACCTTCCAGATATTGCCAAGCCTGGCGATAACCGACGCAACGCATCGACGGCATGTCAGCGTTCAGCGAATAACGGTTGCGCAAACCCGCGACTTCATCGATCAATCCGTCGGCAATCATCCTGTCAAACCGTGTTTCGATCCGATCGTGCAGCGCGGCGCGGTTTGAAGGTATCAGTGCAAACATGGTGGCATCAAACGGAAACACGCCGTCCCCGATTGTTCTTTCCGTCGAGCGCGTTTGCAATACCGACAACGCGACCCCCGTGATTTGATGAACTTCGAGGGCGCGTTGAATGCGCTGGCTGTCTTGCGGCGACAAGCGATCTGCGCTGGCTGGATCAACAGCCGCCAATCGGGCGTGAAGGGCCGGCCAACCCAGCGTTGTAGCACTTGCCTCGATGGCGGCCCGGATTGCGGGGTCTGCGGGCGGCAGCTTGCTAAGCCCCTCAACCAGTGCTTTGACGTACATCATGGTGCCGCCAACCAACAGCGGAATGCGGCCATGGGCATGAATGTGGTGAATTGCCGCCAGCGCATCACGTCTGAAATCGGCTGCCGAATATGCCTGATCAGGGTCGATTAAATCAATCAATCGATGTGGGTGCGCCGCCTGCGTTTTGGCATCCGGCTTGGCGGTCCCGACATTCATCCCACGATAGACCAGGGCCGAGTCAACACTGATAATTTCGAATGGAAACCGCTCACGCAATGCACAAGCGGTGGCGGTCTTTCCCGACGCGGTGGGGCCGAGCAAAAACGCGACCTTTTTCACGGTTGTCGCCATCAGTTTGCCGCTATCGCCCGCGCATGAATAAGCGGTCGAGGTCTGACATTGCAAACTGGTACCAGGTCGGACGTCCATGGTTGCATTGTCCGCTGCGCTCGGTTTCCTCCATCTGCCGCAGAAGTGCGTTCATTTCCGGGATCGTCAGGATGCGATTTGCCCGCACCGCAGCATGACATGCCATGGTTGACAGGATTTCATCGCGACGCTCCTCAATGGCACGCGATGTGCCATGCAGCGCAAGATCGTCAAGCAGCTCACGTAAAAGATCATGTGGCTCGCGCCTTTCAAGCAACCCGGGCACCGATCGAATGGCGATTTCGTTGGGGCTTAAGTCACCAAATGTAAAACCGAGTTCAGCCAGCAACTGTTTGTTGTCGTCTAGAATTTCGCGTTCGCGCGGCGCAATGGCAAAGGCAATCGGCGTCAACAAAGGCTGCGTCGCGGTTTCATTTGTCGCATTTGCGCTTTTGAATTTTTCGTAAAGAATGCGCTCATGTGCCGCGTGCATATCGACCAGCACCAACCCCGCGGCATTTTGCGCCAACACGTAAATTCCATGAAGCTGTGCCAGCGCATAACCAAGCGGCGGAATACCGGAATGGTCGTCAGCCGGCGCTTGTAAATCGCCCTGACCCCGGGAGCTAATAGCGCCCGCGATGTCATTGGTCCCATCAACAGGTGCTGCCGGCCAGGCGATATTTGCCGCCGACCCACGCAGCGTCTCATAAAACGCAGTTGGTTGGTTCGCGGTCAAGCCAAGCCCGTTTGTTGGGCTATGGATTTGGCCTTGTACTGCACGCGGCCAGTCGGTGCGTGATGCCGTGTGGGCCGGTGGCAATGACGCAAAATGGTTGGGATTTGCAAGTGCGGGGGACGTGCCCGCCGCAGAGACCGACAACGCCTTGTTTAGCGAATGAAAAACAAACTGGTGGACCGCACGTGCGTCGCGAAACCTGACTTCAGCCTTGGCAGGATGAACATTGACGTCAACCAGCTCCGGATTGATTGACAAAAACAACGCAAATGCCGGCTGGCGGCCATGGTGCAGCACGTCTGCATAGGCCTGGCGAATGGCGTGTTGCAACAACTTGTCCCTTACAAACCGTCCATTGACAAAAATATACTGCTGGTCGCGCCCGGCACGGGAATAACGCGGCAGCGCGATATGCCCGCGCAGCGCAAATGTTGTTTGGGTGTCGTCGATAGCCAACGACGAACCGGCAAATTCATCGCCTAAAATTGCCATCACCCGCGCCGCAGCCGGTTGCGGGGCATAAGACCAAACCCGCCGCCCGTTATGGGCGAGCGAAATTGCGACGTTTGGAAATGCCATCGCGATTCTTACCGCCGCGTCGTCGGCGTGGCCGAACTCGGTGCCTTCGGTTTTCAAGAATTTGCGGCGCGCCGGTGTATTAAAAAACAAATCCTCGGCATCAATGACGGTGCCCCGCGCAAGCGCCGCCGGCTCAATGTCGCTCGACGCACCACCCAAAACCTGCAATCGAAATGCATGTGGTGCCGTATCAGTGCCATCGGAAAACCGCGAGGTCATGGTGAGTCTGGAAATTGCGCCCAGACTCGCCAGCGCTTCGCCGCGAAAGCCCATTGTTACAACCCGTTCCAAGTCGTCAAGATCGCGAATTTTTGATGTCGCGTGGCGCTGCATGGCGAACGCCATCTCTGCCTTCGGGATCCCGCCGCCATTGTCGGCTACCCGGATGCGCTTGATCCCGCCTTCGAGAAGATCGATCTGAATTTCGGTTGAACCCGCGTCCAGACTATTCTCGATCAACTCCTTAAGGGCCGAGGCGGGTCGCTCGACAACTTCGCCGGCGGCGATTTGGTTGATCAGTAGTTCAGGCAATACTTGAATGGGGGAATGCATGCGGATCATTTTAGCGGCTGTTGCGACAAGCACCGATTTGATGCGGTGCGCAACAAATGCGATCGTAAAACCACCTTTCCCGAATGGCGCCACTGACAAAAATGCGCATTTTTTGCGCAACGCCAGAAAGGTCGGTTGTCACCAATATTTGCGCCAAATACAAGCCGAATTGCCGGTGCATCCCCTGATTACGGCAAAAAACCGCGTTTTCGGGCAAAAACAACCCAAGAAACTTGACGATGATGGCGATGGCATCTAACCTGCCTAGAGAGGATTACGTTTAGTTAACAACCACATACGCTTGGAATTGGAAGTACTCTGGGACGAGCCGCGTAAGAGACGATGCCAGTCCCGTATTTTGCACTGCCGATCAATGCAGTGTATTGGCAGGTTTTGGCGCGGGTCGGTGCGAGATCAACGCGAAGAATAATGCAGCGTCAACAAGGGTTAGGTTTGTGAGCCAGAACGAAAAAAACAAGTCAGCAGACGAAAGTGCCACGGTTTACAGCACCTTGGGCGTGCCGGGACTTTCGCTTTCGTCGCCCGTGACTGCGCAAGACCGTGCCTTTGTGGCGCAACATATTTATGCGGAACAGGTCAGGTTGCTCTATCGATTCTCGTTGGTCGGCTACCTCGCCGAGTTCATGGTGACATTCCTGCTCGGCGCCATCCTTTGGAACGAGTTGGGCGAGCGTCCGATATTGTTCGCCTGGTTTAGCGCGGCGATTGCGATCATGATGGGGCGATACGGGCTTTACAAGCTGTTTATCCGCGCCAATCCGGCGCCCGAACGGTTGGCACTTTGGGAATCCCGGTTTGTATTCGGCACCTTGCTAATGGCGGTATTGTGGGGAATCATGGGCTCCGCCCTGCTGCCGAAGGCCGGCGCCACACAACTCCCGGTAATGATGCTGGTGGCGCTGCTGACCACTGGCGCCGTTGCCTATCTTGCCCCGCATCGCTCCCTGTTTACGTTATCTGCGCTGGTTTCCCTGCTGCCGATGGGTGTGATTACATTCGGCTTCGGTGATCGCGCCGGGTCAATGTTGGGCTTCACCATCGTTATTCTTGTTGGTTTGCTGGCGGTTGTTCATAGCAAGGTGCACAAGGCGCTGCTTGACTCACTGACCGCCCGGTTCGACAACGTGCTGATCGCAATTCGGCTCGAAGAAGAAAAAATGCGCGTCGAGACGGCGAATAAGGCGCTGGTCGCAGAGTCGCTTGACCGGCGCAAGGCGGAACGTTCCGAGTTGCTTGCCCTGCAGCGTTTGAAGCTCCATCTGGAGCGTACGCCGCTGGGGGTCATCGAGTGGGATATGGATTTTTGTGTCGCCACCTGGAACCCAGCCGCTGAGGCCATTTTTGGTCACATCGCCTCCGCGGCGATTGGTGAGTCAGGCTATATGCTGGTACAGGGCCCCGAAGAAAGTGAGCGTCTCGCCGGCATGTGGATGGAACTGATGCAGACCCGCCATTCGACGCGGGTGACGATGACCAATAAAACCAAACGTGGTGATGAAATCAGCACCGAATGGTACAACACACCGCTGGTTGATGACGATGACAACGTCATCGGTGTCGCTTCATTGGTGCAGGATATTACCGAGCGCTTGAATACCGAGCGCACCATTCACTATATGGCGCACCACGACGCATTGACCGGGCTGCCGAACCGTCGCCTGATGCAAGACCGGTTGAATCAGGCGATTCTGTCGGCGCGGCGCCAACAGCATCACGTCGGATTGTTGTTTATCGATCTGGACCGCTTCAAACTCGTTAACGACACACTCGGTCACGAGACCGGAGACTATGTGTTGCGCGATATTTCAAAGCGGCTGTCCAAAGTCGTGCGGGAAGGCGATACGGTCTCACGCGAAGGTGGTGACGAGTTTGTCATTGTCCTGCCCGACCTGGAAAAACCAGAGTCGACACAGATTGTGGCCAACAAGATCCTCGATGAACTCGCAAAGCCGATCGAGGTCGCCGGCCATGAGTTGACGGTGACCGCTTCGATCGGGATATCGCACTACCCAAATGATGCGACCGATATCCAGCATCTGTTGAAACATGCTGATTCGGCGATGTACCAAGCCAAGGACGCCGGACGCAATACCGCACGCTTCTTCACCTCCGACCTCAACTTCCTCCTGTCAAAACGGTTGGAAGTTGAATCGCGTTTGCGACGCGGCATTGAACGAAATGAATTTTTCCTGCGTTACCAACCGCAGGTTGATGTTTTGAGTGGCCGAATTGTCGGACTGGAGGCACTGCTGCGATGGAACGACCCGCAACACGGTGAAATTTTCCCGAAAGACTTTATATCGATCGCCGAAGAATTGGGCTTGATCGTCCCGCTCGGTGAATGGGTGTTTCGTACCACCTGCCAGCAAATCAAAATTTGGGACCAGGAGGGCTACAACGACCTTACGGTGTCGGTCAATCTGTCGCCGCGGCAGTTCGTTTCACGCAAGTTGCTGCCGTCGATGAAAGCGGCGCTGCTTGAAACGGGCATTTCCGCATCCCGATTCGACCTCGAAATTACCGAGACGATGGCCATGCGCAATCTTGAACAGTCGATTGAGATTTTGGCGGAATTGCGGCGTCTGGGTGCAACCATTTCAATCGACGATTTTGGTGTCGGTTATTCGTCGCTCGGCCAATTGCGCCGCCTGCCGGCACAGACCCTCAAGATTGACCGTAGTTTCATCTCGCAAATTCCGGATGATGCAAATAGCTGCTCAATCACCGAAGCGATCATCGCAATGGGCAAACGATTGGGCTTGCGTGTTATTGCCGAGGGCGTTGAGCAGGTTTCGCAACTTGAATTTCTGCGTGCCAACGGTTGCGATGTTTTTCAGGGCTATTTGTATGCCAAGCCGTTGACCACGCCGGAAGTGACTGCACTGCTTAAAAGTCAACGCGTGGCGGCCTGACCATTGCCGCGTCGCGCAACAAGCATTGCCCCATCAGACGCGTGCCAATGCCGGATTCTTCTTGAAGTACGTTCGTATTCCGTCGGCAATTGCATCCGCCATTTTTGCCTGATAGACCGCGTCGCCGAGTTTTCGCTCTTCTTCCGGATTCGAAATAAACGCTGTTTCAATCAAAATTGACGGGATGTCGGGTGCCTTCAACACCGCAAATCCCGCCTGCTCGACCTGAGGTTTATGCAGGCGGTTGACTTCACCAAGTTCCGATAAAACGTAGCGGCCGATTTTTAACGAATCGTTGATTTGTGCGGTCTGCGAAAGGTCTAGGAGAATTCGCGCCAGCCCCGCATCGCGGGTGTTCAGGTTGATGCCGCCGATCAAATCCGCATCGTTTTCTTTGTTGGCAAGCCATTTGGCCGCGGTCGACGTCGCCCCGCGCTCTGACAATGCAAATACCGAAGAGCCGTTGGCTTGCGGGTGGATGAATGCGTCTGCATGAACACTTATAAACAGATCGGCTTTTAGGCGGCGCGCGCGTTGAACACGGTGATGCAGCGGCACAAAAAAATCGCCATCGCGTGTCAGGGCAATTCGAAAACGCGAATCGTCCTCAAACCTGGCGCGCAATTGCCTCGAAATGGTCAGGACAATATCTTTTTCACGCGTGCCACGGCGCCCCACGGCGCCCGGGTCTTCGCCGCCGTGCCCGGGGTCCAACACCACAACAAACGGTCGTTGCGGTTTTTTGCCGGCAATAATCGCGGGTGCCTCAGGCTTTTTCGACGATTTATCCGGCGCGGCTTTTGAAGAAGTTGTGCCCGCCGCCGCCGGATTGTTTTCCGGTGGCGCGGGCACGGGTTCACCTGGTTTAGAGGCGCCGCCCTTTGATACCGTGTTTGCGGCATCGGGGGTCGAGGGTGAATTCTGTGGAGCCGGGGTGTCTGGGAGACCCTTGCCGAATGGTGCGATATCGTCGTTAAGCAATGCCAGCATTGGGTCGGCCGGTTTGGCCGGGTAGATGTCGAGCATCAGCCGATGACCAAACTCGCCCACCGGCGGCACCGCAAACACCTGCGGCAGCACCTCGGTTTTTAAATCGAGTACAACCCGCACGACGTTTGGGCGGTTGATACCCACCCGCACTGATTTGATAAATGGATCGTTACCCCCAACCTTTGCCGCAAGCGTCTTTAAGGGATCGCCAAACTCGACGTTCTCGATATCAAGCACCAGGCGCTCCGGGTCCTTGACAAAAAAGTGCTGGAATTTGAACGCGCCGGCAGCTTCAAAGGTCACGCGTGTGTACTCTGACGCCGGCCAAACTCGGGCGGCACTCAGTCGGGTGGGCGGTGAAACCATTGCGGCGATGGCGTTCGTTGCAAGCAGTGGGGGCGCGACGGCCGGAATTAAAGCGGCGGCACCGGCGAGAAAAGACCGTCGCGATACTGACATCGCAACAATACCGGTTACCGGACAGGATGGAACGTGCCGTTCAGCGCCTCTGCCAAGACCTGCCCCGCTGTCGTGTTGAAGTTCATCGTCAATCGCCGCCGGTTGTCCGGCGTCGTCGACAGATAAATTTCCAGATCTGCTGTCGGCAAGGGCACGCCCGCCCCGAGCGCCTTTTCGGGCCACTCGATGAGGCAAACCGCCCCTTGGTTCATAAGATCGCGAAAACCGGCTTCGTGCCATTCGTCTGGATCCGTTAACCGATAAAAATCAAAGTGATACAAGTTTAATCTAGAAATCGCATAAAGTTCAACTAATGTGTAGGTTGGGCTCTTGACCCTCCCCTCGAATCCCAGCCCTCGCAAAATACCGCGTACCAGCGTGGTTTTGCCGGCGCCCAGGTCACCGTGCAAAAAAATAACCCCTGATTTGTCCGGATTACCCACCAAAATCGACGCGATTTCGGCACCAAAGGCCAGTGTGGCGGCCTCATCGACCAAATCAACGGTTGTTTTTTCAGGGGCCTGAGGAGACATCCGCTAGACTACTTTCATGGTTTCAATTTCACAATATATGGATTTCACATCGTTGTCCGCAGACATCAAAAAATGGGGCCTGGCGCTGGGATTTCAGGAAGTCGGTATCACCGATACTGACCTGACTCACCAAGCGGCAATGCTCAATGATTGGCTCAGCCGCGGCTTTCACGGTGACATGGATTATATGGCGCGCCATGACGGCAGTAGCGGCAGCAACCGGGCAATTCCGACATCCATCGTCCCGGGCACGATCAGGGTGATAACCGCCCGCCTGAACTACGAGTCACCAGCAGCCCGCGACAGTTGGAATGCCATCGAAGACGACGAGGCGGCCTTCATTTCCCGTTATGCACTTGGCCGGGACTATCACAAGGTCATGCGCACCAAGCTACAGTCGCTGGCAACACAAATCGCGGCGACTATTGATGGATTCGAATACCGCGTCTTTGCGGATTCGGCACCGGTGATGGAAGTCGCACTTGCCACCAAGGCGGGAATTGGCTGGCGCGGAAAACACACGCTGTTGCTCAATCGTGATGCGGGTTCGATGTTTTTTCTGGGTGAAATTTACGTCAACCTGCCGTTGCCAATCGACCCACCGACCACCGAACATTGCGGTACGTGTCGCAAGTGTTTGGATATTTGTCCGACCCAGGCGATCGTGGCGCCGTATCTGCTTGATGCAAGGCGCTGCATTTCTTATCTCACCATCGAGCACAAAGGCAGCATTCCGGTCGAATTCCGCGAGGCAATTGGCAATCGCATTTACGGCTGCGATGATTGCCAGTTGGTATGTCCATGGAACAAATACGCCGTACGCAGCGTTGAGCCCGACTTCGCGATTCGTCACAATCTGGATGATATTTCGCTGCTGGATCTATGGTCTTGGACCGAGGCGGAGTGGCTGAGCCTGATGGCCGGCTCAGCAATCAGGCGTATCGGTTACGAACGGTGGCGGCGCAACCTCGCAATCGCGATGGGCAATGCGATCCGTTCCGAACAAATTGACGCTTCAGCACGCGGGGCGATTTTCGCGGCGTTACTGGCAACACAAACCGCCGAATCGCCACTGGTCCGGGAACATATTGATTGGGCACTCGCCGGGTAACGGCGGGCTGGTGCGAACAAGCTAGTTGGGCTTGTCCGCCTTCGCCACCGTCGGCGCAACAACATTTCTTTCCGGATAATGCAGCCAGATGATCTGGGCGCCGATCTTTTGCGCATTACTTTCAACGCTATTCACACGCCGCCAATCGACCTCGCGGGCATTGATGCCATCCATGAGGCCCGCACAACCGCCCAACAGACCCAGCAGGGCAAACATCAAAATGCCGCCGACGCGCTTGCCCGAAACAGACCGAACAGGATTCATATTGAACCTCCCATCGAGATGGTCAAATTGAAACTGCTGTACAACAATACGCGCAACAAATCCATTTCGCAACACGCCGCAATGACAGCCGCGGCACCCGTCTAACCAAGCATCAAATGGTTCACGCGCCTGACAAATCCCGCCGGATCTTCCAAATGGCCGCCTTCGGCCAGGAGCGATTGCTCAAAAAGCATCAGCGCGAAATCGTCAAAGTGCGAAGCCAGTGCGTCACTCTTCAGTTTCACCACTAGCGGATGTGTCGGATTGATTTCGAGAATGGGCTTCACCGCATCCACTTTCTGACCGGCGGATTTCAACAAGCGTTCAAGGTTGCCTGACAGCTCGTTTGCATCAACAACCAGACAGGCCGGCGACTCTGTCAGTCGGTTGGTCACCCGCACCTCCTTGACCCGGTCGCCAAGTGACGCCTTGATTTTTTCGATGAACGGCTTCATTTCGTCGGCGATTTTCTCGGTTGCCTGCTTTTCTGCGGCATCCGCCAGCGCACCCAGATCGAGGTCGCCTTTTGCGACCGACTGTAACTTTTTGCCCTCATACTCTTCGAGCGATCCCAGCCACCATTCGTCCACCGGTTCGGTCAACAGGATGACTTCAATATCCTTTTTCTTGAAAATTTCCAGGTGCGGGCTGTTTTGCGCTGCCGTCAACGTATCCGCAGCGACGTAGTAAATCTTGTCCTGCTGCGGCTTCATCCTGCCGATATAGTCGGCAAATGAAACCGATTGCGAGGTTGTACCCGCGTGGGTTGTCTGGAATCGTGTGAGTTTTGCCACGCGCAATTTATTCGCGTGATCTTCGCCGATCCCTTCCTTAAAAACGCGACCAAACGCCTCCCAGAATTTTGCAAATTTCTCCTTGTCGTTTTCGGCAATGTCATCGAGCAGGCTGAGGACTTTCTTGACACAACCGGCGCGAATGGCCTCGACATCTTTTGACTCTTGCAAAATTTCGCGGGAAACGTTGAGCGGCAGGTCATTGGAGTCAACAACACCTTTGACAAAGCGCAAATAACGCGGCAACAATTGCGCGGCATCTTCCATGATAAAAACACGCCGCACGTATAGCTTCAGCCCGTGTTTGTGTTCGCGGTCAAACATATCAAACGGCGCCTGGCCCGGAATGTAAAGCAGTTCGGTGTATTCCTGCCGACCCTCGACCCTGGCGTGGGTCCAAGCAAGTGGCGGCTGCCAATCGTGAGAAACATGTTTATAAAACTCCTGATATTGCTCGTCGCTGATATCAGCTTTGGGGCGCGTCCAGATGGCGCTCGCCTTGTTGACGGTTTCATCTTCGTTGGTGACGACCTGTGTCTGTTTTTCCTGATCCCACTCGCTCTTTTGCATGACGATGGGCAGCTGAATGTGATCCGAGTATTTGCGAATGATCGATTTCAAACGCCAGTCGTCAAGAAACTCCTTTGCATCTTCCTTCAAATGCAACGTGATCTCGGTGCCGCGGACGGCGCTGTTGGCCGACTCAAGTGTGAATTCCCCATCCCCCGTCGACTCCCAACGCACGCCGGCGTTTGCCGGCTCACCCGCGCGGCGGGTCGTCAATGTCACCCTGTCGGCAACAATAAACGCCGAATAAAAACCGACGCCAAACTGCCCGATAAGTTGTGCGTCCTTTTGCTGGTCGCCCGAGAGTTTTGCGAAGAATTCCTTGGTACCCGACTTCGCGATGGTGCCGATATTTTCGATGACTTCATCGCGCGACATACCGATGCCGTTGTCGGTAATGGTTATGGTGCCGGCGTCCTTGTCAAATGCCACACGAATCTTTAGCTCGCTGTCATTTTCAAACAAGGCCGGCGTGGTGACCGCTTCAAAACGCAGCTTGTCGGCGGCATCCGACGCATTGGATATTAATTCTCGCAGGAAGATCTCCCGGTTCGAATACAGGGAATGGATCATCAATTGCAAAAGCTGTTTCACTTCGGTTTGAAAGGCGAGGGTTTCTTTTGCAGGTGCTGCGGTTTCGGTTGTCATGGTCATATTCAGGAAAAGTCAGATGTAAGAAATGGCGTGATTCAAGGCGGGGGTGGTGTGCGCCGGTGGCGCGGACCATTGCCAGCTTTTGTTGGTTTCCGCTTGCAGCGTTGTCGTCAAGATTGGGAGACTTGGCCGGATTTCAAGTCTTTTTGATGGAACGCCGGAACTAAACCTGCCCGCGGCTGCCAGATGAAAGCGAGCCATGAGATGGCTCGCATCTGTCTTGAAGTGAGTGTGTGGCAGTACATCACCCCGCATCGACTCTCCCGCGATGCGGGTTTTTTTCGTCAGATGACTCAACATTGGATGGCAAAGTCTCGATTCCACATTGGTTTCCAGACAATATTGCCTGAAAATGACCGCCAATCAATGACTTTGTAATTCAGGCGCTTCGTTTGATCGGATCGGACTCAGAGTTGCCTGATCTTGTAGCCGCGCGCTCTCAACATTTCAATCAGCCCATTCCTGCCCACCAAATGCAACGCACCAACTGCAACAAAATGGGTGACGCCGCCGGCCAAATAGCCTTCAATTCTCTTCATCATGGCCGGATGCCGTTGACCGAGCAATATATCGTTCAACTCCCCAACCATGCGGCCATTCTTGGATACGTCGTCGGTGATTTCGACCAGCAACTTCGGGTCGCCAAGTTGCCAGGCATTCACAATACCGGTAACTTGATCAGCGGTCCGCCCCTGCTCGAGCATGGCAATGGCATTTTCCAGAAACGCCTCTTGCAGTAGCGGCGGCATACTCGTCAAGAGTTGAATCTGCGCCAGTGACGATTCAAGCTCCAGAATCGGCTTTTTCTCAGCGATGGCGCGCTGTGTCAGATTCAGATCCAGGCCTTGGTTCATCTCGTAGCCCAGCCGCACAAATTCAACAATCGGCAGCAGGCCGCCCAACATGACCGGTCGCATCCCGGCAACATTAGCATATGGAATCTTGCTCTTGGCGAGTTGATCTTTCAAACGGGAAAACAGTTGCGGCGAGATATGCTTTTCAATCGTTTCGCCCTTCGGAAAATCAATCATCCGGCCGATTTCCGCCGCGTCCTTTTGGTCGGTAATGTTGGCCTCGACAACAAGCTTTGCAGATCGCCGGAACGCCTGATCGACCACGTCCGGCAATGGATAAAAGCTCGATTTACCAACGTGAATGGTGCCAAACAAGAACGCGGTGTTTAGCCCGTCTGCGGATTTAACCTCCCAAAGCAACGCCCGCGTGCCGCTGGTGGTTGGCCGCAGCAGCGGCGCAGTGGGTGCAGCTTTACTGGTCGGGTCGTATTGTTCCGCAACAGGTCGCGGGCTGTTTTCGATCCGGGCCGGCTGCTGGTTGTTGCTACCGGCGGGGAGCGGGGGTGCCGATTGAGCGACTGATGACAGGCTGATGAATTGCAGCAGCAATCCAGCCAAAACCCACAAATTTCTTTTCAACAACATGTCGCCCCCGGTCACAAGAGATTGCTAAACTGTCCACCTGTATTATCCGTACAAATATTCGAAATTTTTTTCTTGTATTTCCCGTATCCGGAGGCGACATGATGAATCACGATAAAAAAATAATTCAAATCGCGTTACGCACACTGTTTTCGACTGCGATTGTGTTGACGCTCGGCGTTTTTGCCGCCACCGCGCAGGCGCAAGACTGCAAGCATCGCGGTGACCTCGACCAGATGTTTTGTGATGAAAACAAGGATCTTGTTGCGGATGCACCGAAGGATCCCAAGAAATGGAAAAACCCAAACACAATTGTTTTCACGTACACACCGGTTGAAGACCCGGCGGTCTACGAGAAGATATTTCAGCCATTCACCGAAAGCCTTGGTAAATGCTTATCCAAACGCGTGGTGTTTTATCAGGTCAATTCAAACGCGGCTGAAATCGAGGCGATGCGCTCCGGCCGGCTGCACGTCGGTGGCTTTTCGACCGGCCCGACGGCTTTTGCGGTGAATATTGCCGGTGCCGTGCCGTTTGCGGTAAAGGGTACTGAAAAGGCGTTCCAAGGCTACAACCTGCTCGTGATCGTCAAAAAGTCTTCGCCGTTCATGAAATTGAGCGACTTGAAGGGCAAAAAATTTGCCCACACATCGCCCTCCTCCAATTCGGGCCATTTGGCGCCGCTGGCGCTGTTTCCCCCGGAAGGTCTGACGCCTGACAAGGACTACAAGATTCTATTTTCAGGTAAGCATGATCAAAGTGTCATGGGCGTCAACTCTGGCGATTATGAGGCGGCTGCGGTCGCATCGGATGTGTTTCACCGCATGGCGTCGCGTGGGCAAATCAAGGAAGATGACTTTCGGGTGATTTATCGCTCGAGTCTTTTCCCGACATCGAGCTTTGCCTATGCACACGACCTGGACCCCGCACTTGCAGCCAAATTGGTGAAGTGTTTTACCGACTACCGTTTCACACCAGAAATGGTCAAGGCATTTGATGGTGCCGACCGGTTTTTCCCTGTGAGCTATCAAAAGGATTGGGAAGTGGTGCGCAAAACCAACGACGCATTCAGCCGCGAAAACTACGATAGACAGTCGCAGAAAGAAGCCGAAGCGGCCAAGAAAAAAGCGGAAGAGGCAAAGGCCAAATAAGACCGACATCGGCAGTCTCTTGCAAACCCGCTTCTCACCAATGAAATGTCATCATCATGATAAAAATGCCGCCGCCGTCCACCAGCAGCCGAACAGGCGGCATCATTCCTGCGCTGTTCTTGGCGGTGGCAGCGATGACGTTTGCCGTTTCGGCCGGCGCGCAGGACTGTACCTCACGTGGTAATTTGGACACAATTTATTGTGATGCCAATGGTGACCTGACGGCGGACTTGCCAAAAGACCCGAAGCGCTGGAAGAATCCGGCGTCGTTACTGCTCAGTTATTCCCCGCAAGAAGACCCCGCTACTTACGAAAAAATGTGGGCGCCGTATGTCGACCATATGCGCGCCTGCACCAAGCGCAACGTGCGATTTCTGCAGGTTCATTCAAGCGCAGCGACCATTGAAGCGCTTCGCTCCGGTCGAATCCAGTTTAGTCTGCTTTCCGCCGGCGACACGCCATTTGCGGTGAATGTGGCCGGTGCGGTGCCGATTGCCAATCACGGCACACTCAAAGGCGGCATCACCGCCTACCATCTGATCGTTGTTGTCAAAAGCGATAGTGCCATCAAAACAATGCCCCAGCTTGCCGGCAAACGGGTGGCACACGTCTCGGCATCGTCAAACTCCGGCAATCTGGCACCGCGTGCACTATTCCCCGCCGAAGGCGTGGTTCCTGACAAGGATTACAAAGTACTTTATTCGGGTAAACACGACAACTCGATTGCCGGCGTGGTTAACGGTGACTACGATGCGGCGGCGGTGGCTGACGATGTCTTGACTCATGAAACGATCCATCGAGGAGCGGCCCCTATGGCGACAGCGCTGAAGCTGCTTTACACACGCGCGTATGTGGAGGGGCTCGCGGCGTCGTGCGAAGCAG
>JANOEV010000431.1:0-4920 GCA_031413695.1 Burkholderiales bacterium | reverse complement strand
CATCCCGAACAGGACCGTGAAACGACGCAGCGCCGATGATAGTGCGGTATACCCGTGCGAAAGTAGGTCATCGCCAAGACCCTATAAACAAAAAGCCCAGTACATCAGTACTGGGCTTTTTGCTTTATAACCATCAACTTTTTTCAAAGCCGTCTGCCATCAAGTCATTCTTCTATGCAGCCCATTTCATCCCGCGTGGCATAATTTAACGCTAACCCAAAGAGCCACAATGCACATTCTCCTATCCAATGACGACGGCTACTTTGCACCCGGACTAGCCGCACTTTACGAGGCGCTGCTGCCGCTGGCGACCATCACTGTCGTTGCCCCGGAAAGGGACAAAAGTGGTGCGTCAAACTCACTGACGCTTGACCGTCCACTGTCATTGCGGCGTGCCGCGAATGGATTTTTCTTTCTCAATGGCACACCAACCGACTGTGTACATATGGCGGTAACCGGGATGTTGGATTTTGTCCCTGACATGGTTGTCTCCGGAATCAATCACGGTTCCAACATGGGGGACGACACAATCTATTCTGGCACCGTGGCGGCAGCAACCGAAGGCTATTTGCTCGGCATACCGGCAATTGCGATATCGATGGTCGCGCGTGAGTTTAAACATTTCGAGACCGCTGCATGGGTTGCGGCAGAACTGGTCAAACGCCACCAAAGCAACCCGGTCGCCGGTGCATCTTTGCTAAACGTAAATGTTCCCGACGTTGCAAAAGCCGACCTGCAGGGATTTGAAGTGACCCGTCTCGGCAAACGTCATAAAGCCGAACCGGCGGTCAAGTCCACCAATCCGCGTGGTGAGGTCATGTATTGGATTGGCGCGGCGGGCGCCGCCGCTGATGCCGGACCCGGAACCGACTTCTATGCGACCGAACGCAACCGTGTCTCGATTACGCCGCTCCAGGTTGATCTGACCAATTATCAACAGATGCAAACGTTTGCCGACTGGATGCTGCTCAAGTGAACAGCACCACGAAATTTTCAGGTAGCGGCATGACGTCTGACCGCACCCGTGCGCGCATGATTGAGTCACTGCGCGCACTGGGCATCAAAAACGAACGTGTGCTGACGGTCATGGGAGAAGTTCCGCGACATATGTTTGTCGACGAAGCGCTGCAAGAACGCGCCTACGAAGCGGACAAGGCGTTGCCGATTGGGTTTGGGCAAACCATTTCAACCCCTGAGATCGTGGCGATCATGTCGGAGCTGTTGTGTGAGAATGGCTTGCCGGCAAAGGTGCTCGAAATTGGCACCGGCTGTGGTTATCAAACGGCCATCCTTGGCAAGCTTGCAAAGGACGTGTATACCGTCGAACGCATCGCCCCGCTAATGGATAAAGCCCGACGGACACTCAGGGATTTGCGTTATTACAATGTCATTTTCAAGCACTCCGATGGGCATTTTGGATATGCGGAGGCGGGACCGTATGACGGTATCATCATGACGGCCGCCGCTTCGCATGTTCCGCAAGAACTTACCGCGCAATTGGCTGTTGGCGGCAGGTTGATTTTGCCGGTTGGCGTCGATGCGCAGCAGCTGTATGTCATTGACCGCACACCAATGCAATTTTTGCAAAAAATCGTTCATGATGTGCGCTTCGTACCGCTTGTTTCAGGAATCGTTTAGTTGTTTACCCGGTGTCCTATGCTGAAAAACCTATTCTTTCCGGCTGCAGTGGCGATAGCGCTTTTGCTATCCGCCTGTGCAACCAAAACGCCGGCGCCGGTAGCGGACCGCCGGCCGCCAGCGGTGACCGCAATTGAGCCAGGCGCAAGTGCAACGCGCCCTGCAGCGCAGCCGTCTGCTAAGCCTGCCACGACGGTCGAAGCACCTGCCGAGACCGGCAAGGTGCACACGGTGCAAAAAGGTGAAACGCTGTACGCAATTGCGTTTCAGAACAACATCGACTATCGCGAACTTGCCATTTGGAACAATATTGAAAATCTGAATGTGATCAAAGTCGGCGCCGTGCTTCGTTTGACGCCGCCGGGGGCGTCAACGCCACAGCCGAAGCCGAATGAACCGGTTGCAACGGCGCTCGCAGTCGCAACAATGCCGTCGGCCTCATCGGAGCGTCCGCCGCTGAACAGTCCCGTGCTCAAGACCGAGCCGCGGGCAGGCAAGTTGCCATATACGGACCAGGCTCTCGCTAAACTCGAGGCCGAATCAGCCGCGGCCCAGCCAAGCGCGCCGGGGGCACCCGTGGTTGCGCCGACGTTGATCGCGCCGGTAATTTCCCCGCCCCCACCGATTGTTGTGCCGGGAAATGTAATCGAGAATGTTGAATGGGCGTGGCCGGTAAAAGGTAATGTCGTCACGACATTTACAGAGCTCAACAAAGGGATTGATATTGCCGGAACACGCGGTGCTGCCATTAATGCGGCTGCATCCGGAACGGTTATCCATACTGGTGCGGGGATCCGTGGATATGGCCGCCTGGTCATTATCAAACACGGCACGCTTTGGGTTTCCGCGTATGCACACAACGAAAAAATTGTGGTGACAGAAGGGCAGCTGATAAAGCAGGGCCAGAAAATTGCTGAAATGGGAAGCTCTGATACAGATCAGGTAAAACTTCACTTTGAAATTCGAAAGCAAGGCAAGCCGGTGGATCCGGTCAAGCTTTTGCCGGCGAAATAGTCGGGCCGCTCACGAATGTTTGTTGCCGTTTGTGTTAGCCATGCCGATGGCCGCGCAGCGCTAAATCAGGCGCAAGATTTTGCGAGCCATGTTGCCTAAATTCATTCGAATGCAGGCAAGTTATCCGTCGCGGGGCCAATTCGCGAAGCGGCCAACGATTCGCCCGGCGGTGGTGCCGTTATAGGCTCGATGTTGATATAGGGGGTGGCGTCTCTCGATGAAGCTCGTCAGTTGCTGGAGAACGACCGCTACTACACCGTCGGCATTTGCCGCAATGTATCGCTATTCGAGTTTTCAGCGGTTGCCGGCAATTGGATCGGCGGCAATACCTGATGGCAGCCGCAAATCACTGCATCCAATAATCTGGTGCGATGCGCTGGAATTATTCATCGCGTAACTCGCGTCTAAGGATTTTCCCGACGTTTGTTTTCGGCAGACTGTCGCGAAAAACCACGTATTTCGGATTTTTGTAGGCCGTGAAATTTTCACGACAATAGGTGCGCACTGCATCCTCGGTAAGCGAACGGTCTTTCTTGACCACAAACAGCTTGACGGTTTCCCCGGTTTTTTCATCCGGTACGCCGATCGCGGCACACTCCGACACACCCGGGCAGGATGACACAACAATTTCGATTTCATTGGGAAAAACATTGAAACCGGAAACCAAGATCATGTCCTTCTTGCGATCGATAATCTTGACATGTCCGTTTGCCAACAGGACACCGATATCGCCGGTCTTAAAGTATCCATCCGATGTCAGGGACTGTTCCGTTTCTTCTTGCCTTTGCCAGTAGCCACGCATCATCTGCGGGCCCCGCATACAAATCTCCCCAGCCTCACCCACCGCAACCCGTTTTTCATTATCGTCACGTATCGACACATCGGTGTTGGGCATTGGCAGACCGACGTCACCGGTGTATTCGCTGGACATCACCGGGTTGCAGGTGGCCCCCGACGACGACTCAGTCAAACCATACCCCTCGATAATCGGTGTACCGGTCAGGTTTAACCATTTTTCAGCGACAGCCGGTTGAACCGACATGCCGCCGCCGTTGGAAACACGCAGTGAAGAAAAATCCAGCGACCTGAAGCCAGGATGATTGACCAGTCCGTTAAATAACGTGTTGACCGCGGGTAGCATATTGAAAGGTTGTTTGCGCAGTGTCGCGACGAAGCCATCCAGATCACGCGGGTTCGGAATCAAAATGTTATGTCCGCCCGTTTTGATTGCAAGCCAGATACACGTGACCAGCGAAAAAATATGGTACATGGGCAATGCGCAAACCACCACCATTGGGTCGGGCGGCGGGCCCTTTGAGGTATCCCTCAGCGCCGGTTTCAACCACGCCTCTGAAAGCAAACAGTTGGAAACAATGTTTGCGTGGACCAGAATTGCGCCTTTGGAAACACCGGTTGTTCCGCCGGTATATTGCAGAAATGCAATATCTTCAGGACCGAGCAATGGTTGATTAAGTGGTTTTCGCATTCCTGTTGTAATGATTTCGGAAAACTGTATTGCCATTGGCAACAAATAGTCAGGTACGGCCTTTTTGACGTGCCGCACAACAAAATTGGTAATTGCACTTTTGGGGAAACCCAATAAATCGCCGACGCGGGTCAATACAACGTGTTTGACCTTTGTGCGGGTAATCACAGCTTGCAATGTCGTCGCAAAATTCTCGAGAATGATGATTGCTTCCGCACCAGAGTCGTTGAGTTGGTGCTCCAACTCGCGGGGTGTATAGAGGGGATTGATGTTGACAACCACATATCCCGCCCGCAATACGCCAATGATGGCCGCCGGATAAGGCAATAGATTCGGCATCATCAATGCAACACGCGCGCCTTTGGTCATCCCGGTTGCCTGCAGCCATGCGGCGATCGCGGTTGACAGGGTATCGATATCACCAAAGGTCAGTGTTTTATCCATACACGTGTACATTGCCCGGTCCCGGTACTTTGCAAACGCGTCTTCCGCCATCCGCACCAGTGACGGGTACTGGGTCAAATCAACGTTATGCGGAACACCGGGGGGGTAGTGATCGAGCCACGGTTTTGTATGCGCTGTTGTATCCATACTTGAATTGATTTCGGCTGATTGTTGTCTTGCTCAATGCGCTTTTGTCTGTTTTTCTGTTTCGCGCTTGAAATGTTTGCCAAGTTCCATCTTCGCAAGCGACTGTCGATGCACTTCGTCGGGTCCGTCAGCAAGCCGCAGAATACGTGCCCAGGTATAGGCGTAGGCTAGGGGGAAATCGTCGCTTAGTC
>JANOEV010000430.1:0-2506 GCA_031413695.1 Burkholderiales bacterium | reverse complement strand
ACCGGTACGAATCCGTGGAAGATCCAGCGCCAACGAGGACAACCCGTGCATTGAACTTGGCACAAAGCTGTTCTAGTGCAGCTTCAATGAGTCGCAAGTACTGCGCAGTGGTTGGAGAGCCAATCCATCCAACAACGAGGTCAGCGGCGTCAGCCTTTGGATGAAGTGGATAGTGATCAATATCCACCACGGTTGGCAAATACTCAACACGCCGCGCGCCTGCTTGATGCGCGCGGGCCATCAGATATTCGTTGCCGGCAGTAACAACATCAGCGCGCCGCATCAACCTGTCAATTTTGCGACCAAGCAGCTGCCTTACGCCGGGAAATTGATTGAGGTCGTAATTATGAAAAATGGCATCATCGAAGTCCAATACAATCGGTGTATTGGACGGCATCATCAGCTTTTCCGCCAATAGGGGAAACCATGGAAACAATTCCTTTTCAATGAAGATCAGGTCGGATTTCTGCGCTATTCTGCGCGCGGCGACGCGCGTGGCATACCCTTTTATAACTTCTGCCCATCTGCGTTGGCCATGGTTGAGCCCGTCGACATACTTACTGCTCAGCAACGAATTGATCGCTAAATCGTAACCCAGTGCCCGGAGCGCTTGCTCGTACTGGAAAGTGCGCAGTCTACTGCTGGCACCTTGATAGCCATATCGTGTAAAACAGGCAATATTTCTATTCTCCACCGTTGGCCCATTCTGGCACGCAAACAACGCAATTGCTGAGCTCTTCGAAATTGCTCATTTTATTGCAGCGATGTTTGCCGAAAACTGATTGGCTGCCACAACGATTAGTAACGTTTCAGGACTGGCTTCCACAGGAAGTGAAAGTGCAAATCGCCGGGCGTTATCAGTGCTTTCAAATCTATTTTGACGAATTTCCGGCATTACCGGCGCGGTTGCACTGACATCCAACGCAACGCCAACACCGCCATTGGCAGGGCCACAATCTCGAAATATATTGTCCCGAATGGAGACCCGTTTGCTTGAAAAGATGCGAACACCCTGCATACCGCGTTGCCCCAATTTGACAAAGGTATTTTTTGTCAATGTGATGTCCGCACACCTGCCGTGACTCGGGTGGGCGACAAGAGCTGCGTACGCGCTTGTGTCAAAGGTGTTTCCGTGTACAACAACGCCGCTGACCCCGCCAATCGTGAGTGGAACAAGCGATTTTGTGACGATATTGCCTAAAACTTCCGCATCGAGACTTGCCTCGTCATTACGCACGTCGCCAGCTGCACGGATTGAAATACCGTTTGTCGTGAAGTTACCGTCGATGCGATTGCCCACTATTCTAATGTTTCGCGGCGGTTCATCGTAGCCATGGACGGGGAGGAAGACGCTAATTGCGGCGACACCGCCCGTACACTTGGAAATCGAGTTGTTTCGAATGGTGATGTTTTTGATGCGGTGGAATTTGTCGCCATTCGGCTCTATATCAATTGCCCCGGGCATGTCGCCCCTTGAACAGTTTTCAAATGCACAATCTGCGATCGTCAGGCCGGTACAGTCGATAACGCTGATTGCGTTTCGATTGTTGCCATTGACCCCGTCAAATTTGCAATCGGTGATGGAGATATTCTCATTGTGGCGTTCGATGCCTGCTCTATTTCCGGAGCCAATATAAATGCCGTCACCACGGAACCCGCTGAATGCGCATTTGTTGACACTTAGTTTCGTACAAGCATTAACATTTAATAGGTGCGTGTGTTCCTCAAAGCCTTGGCGTTCCACTTGGCCCACAAAAGAAACCGCTGTAAGGGTGATACCGTGAGTGTTCTTCTGGATATTGGGTGACCCAGACCCCGCAGGATTCACGGATGCGATGTATCTCGACTCAGTGCGCTGAAGTAGTCGCGATGACAATCCCTCGCCGCGAATCATGATGTTGCTTGGTAGCACTAGGTCGCCTACAACATACGTGCCGGCAGGAATCAACAGTACGCCCGGCTTACTGAGCGTGCCTGCACATGCCGTTAATGCGCGTTGGAACGCCTCGCTATCGTCAGTAATTGCATCGCCGGTGGCACCAAACTGACGCACGTTCAAGAACCGTGTTGCGCTCTTCGCGAGTGCCTTGTTGGCAGCAGGTGCAGAAACAGTTTCAGCATGGCCATCAGTAATCGCGGCAATGGCCGTTAGCAGAGTGGCGCGCAGAAAAAACCGGCGATTGTCAGCGCTCATTTGCGCCCCGCCTATTTGCTGCACCCGCATGCCAACTTTCAAATGCACAACCCCAAAGGCGGGCGAATGCGTAAATCGTTTCAGATACCGAAGCCAGACGGCGCATAGCCAAAGCAAATACGACTCTGGATATCGGTTCAACTGCCAGTGTTATGAAGAATACTATGGCCGCCTCCAACGGCGGACGGCGCTTGCGGACATAGCGCAAGCGGCTCCGCAAGGAGTAGAAGAGTGCGGTCCCTCGCGCATTCTCCGAGGTTCCGCCGCCAACATGCATTGCCTGTGCACCTGAAAAATAAAGTACTTTCAAAC
>JANOEV010000429.1:0-4503 GCA_031413695.1 Burkholderiales bacterium | reverse complement strand
GGCGGCGTCAACCTGTATATCCGGCATAAATCGCGCGGCATAGTGCGGCCATAACGTGACGCCGACATAACCAAGCCCGACGAGCCCGATCGCACCGGTCACCAGCGCAACAATCACAATTAACAGAATTTTCATGAGTGTATTGTCAGTGTGGCCAACAGATGGGTTAAATACCTGATGATGAAATTTAGTGTTACGCGATGTTAACTATTTGGCCGGATAATGCAACAGGATTATCAATGCGAGCAACCACTGTGCCTTTACATCAGACTTTCTGCGGCGCCATTTTTTAATGAACGCAAACCGGTATTGGTTGTTGGCGACGGTGTTGTTGGGTTTTGCCGCCCACGCCGCCGCCGCGCCGCTGAGTGTCGGCTCGAAGCGATTCACCGAATCGTATGTATTGGCCGAGCTGGTGGTGCAATCTGCCGCCGCCGCGGGCGAGACGCGCGCGGTGCACCGACAGGGGTTGGGCAATACCGGCATTGTGTTGAATGCCCTCACCAACGGCAGCATTGACGTTTACCCGGAATACACCGGCACCATTGCACGTGAAATTCTCAAACTCGATGCGGTGCCGTCGCTCGCGGAACTGAATCAAAAGCTTGCGCCGATGGGATTGGCGGTGTCAGTGCCGCTGGGATTCAACAACACCTACGCGCTTGCCATGCGTCGCGTGATGGCCGAAAAGACGGGTGCAAAAAAACTATCCGACCTCAAGGCGCACCCGTCGTTGCGGCTGGGGTTGTCGCAGGAATTTATCGGTCGTGCCGATGGCTGGCCGGGGCTCAAGAAAACCTACGCACTGCCGTTTGACACGCCGCGCGGGCTCGATCACGGCCTCGCCTACGAAGCGGTCAATGCCGGTCAGGTCGATATCATTGATATTTATTCGACCGACGCGAAGATCGGCCAATATCAGCTGACCGTGCTGGCGGACGACGCACAGTATTTTCCGCGCTACGACGCGGTGTTGTTGCACCGCGCCGATTTGCCGCAGCGGCACCCCGCGGCGTGGGCGGCGATTGCCAAACTCGAAGGGCGCATCAATGACGCGGCCATGCAGGCGATGAATGCCGCCGCGGAGCTGGAAAAAAAGCCGTTCAATCAGGTTGCGGCCGCGTTTTTGTCCGGACTGCCGCCTCCCGCAAATCCGTCCGATGGCTTTTGGCAAAAGCTGTTCGGCGCCGATCTCGGTCGGTTAACCATTGAACATCTGACCTTGGTGTTGCTGTCGCTTGCAGCGAGTGTGCTGATCGGCATTCCATTGGGCGTGGTCGCCGCACGCCATCATCGCAGCGGTGTGGTTATCCTCGGTGTCACCGGTGTGCTGCAAACCATTCCGTCTCTCGCCATGCTGGCGATGCTGATTCCGCTCACCGGTCGGATTGGTTTTGTGCCGGCGTTTATCGCGCTGGCTATTTATGCGCTGTTGCCGATTGTGCGCAATACCCACGCCGGACTGACGCAGATTCCTCGCGGCATGATTCAAGCGGCCCAATCGCTGGGCATGACGGCGGGGCTGATTTTGCGACTGATCGAGTTGCCATTGGCCCGCACCACCATTCTGGCGGGCATCAAAACGTCCGCCGTCATTGGTGTGGGCACCGCAACCATTGCCGCGTTTATCGGTGCCGGTGGATTTGGCGAACGGATTGTCACCGGGCTGGCCTTAAACGATCACGCCACCCTGCTCGCCGGTGCAATTCCAGTAGCGCTGCTGGCGCTTGCCATCGAGGCGGCGTTTGGCGCGGGTGAACGGCTGTCAGCACCGCGCGCCGGTTAGGGAAGCGCTGATTAAGTCCATTTCGTCGCCATACGTTGTTGCCGCAGTTGGCAAACACACAAAAATTCCTCCTTACATATCAAACATATGCCGCGTCGAAATTTTTGTATTCACGCCTAGTCTGGCTTAGAACTGTACTTAATCAGAGCTTCCCTAGATCAACCTGCAGAAATGCCGCGACCGGGTGGTCACAACGTTGACACCTTAGTGTTCAGACGGCGGCGCCCACGCAATGCCGTTGGTGATTTCGATGACGCGTTCGTTACTGCGCACCGGGTGCTGTTGTTCGTTCAGTTTTAATAACGCAAAAATTGCGCTCGAGACATCCGGCGCAAATCCCGCCCGCTGGCGGTCGCGGTCGTTGACCAGCAGCGAATTCAAATACACATCACATTCCGGCAGCCCCCAATAGAGACGGATCTGGTCGCTAATGCGTTTGATGGGAATGGCGGCCAGCAATGATTCCATTTCGCGGGATTCCCGTGATTTGGTGGGCGGCGCTGCCGTTTGCGGGGCGTGACTGATCATGGCCTTCTCCAATCCTGTTCGTCATTAAAGCGTTACAACTGGATTGTCGGCAGAAAAGGGAACAACTTTAGGGTGGGGCGCATATGCGTCGATGCCACTGGCAGACGGGATTCGCGTGATAATCGTTGCTCAACAATTAAACAGGCCAATTCTATGCACCTGATCCGCCCCGCCTTTCTGGTGGCCAGTGCCGCTGCGATCTTTGCCGCTGCCGCCCAACCGGTCACCACCGCCGACCCCACGCCCGCGCAATTGCAGCGGCCGCTGGCAACCTGGAATCAGGTCGAACGCGAATGGGCGTTTCGCAATTGGGACAAGGTTGCCAATACCCGGCCGATCCGCCGCGGCACGAACGTTAAAGCATTGCCTGCCGGTGCGCCGCTGCAGGCGTTGGTCGAAGGTGGCACCGGTGCAAAAAAACTCGATCAATACATCATCGACAACAAAGTCAGCGGCATGCTGATTTTGCAGGATGGCAAAATCCGGCTTGAGCGCTACGCGCTCGGCCACAGCGCATCGGACCGGTGGACCTCGTTTTCGGTGGCGAAGTCGATTACCAGCACGCTGGTGGGTGCCGCGGTGAAAGACGGCTTTATCAAGAGCCTGGACGACCCGCTGGCGCGTTACATCAAGGGTCTGGCCGGCAGCGCATATGAAGCGGTGACGGTGCGGCAATTGTTGACCATGACATCGGGCGTGAAATGGAACGAGGATTACACCGATCCAAAATCCGACGTGGCGCGTTTCTTTTTCACGCCACCCGACGCCGATACTGATACCACTGTGAGTTATATGCGCAAACTGAAGCGCGATGTGCCGGCCGGCAGCAAGTGGCTTTACAGCACCGGCGAAACCAATTTGCTCGGCGTGTTGGTCAGTCAGGCCGCTGGTAAACCACTTGCCGTCTATTTGTCCGAAAAAATCTGGGCGGCATACGGGATGGAGCAAGACGCATCGTGGACGCTCGGCGTGACCGACCACGAGCAGGCGGGTTGTTGCCTGCAGGCGAGCCTGCGCGACTTCGGCCGGATCGGTCAGTTTGTTTTGGAGGGCGGCAAGATTGACGGCAAGTCGATTGTCGCCGATGGCTGGTTCAGTGCCGCCACCACCAAACAGGCCGACATCGGCGCGCCGGGTCGCGGTTACGGTTATCAGTGGTGGACACGTGACGACGGCACCTACGTGGCGCAGGGTATTCACGGTCAGATGATCAACATCGACCCGTCACGAAAACTGGTGGTGGTCATCACCAGCGCCTGGCCGGTCGCCACCGGACAGAAAGAGTCCGGCGCGCGTAATGCGCTGTTGGCTGGCATCACCGCGTTGATCGATGCGGAGAAAAAACTCGAAATGCCGCCGAGAGTGGCCAACTAAATGGATGCACCACGCAAAAGCGGTATTGATGCATTGAGAGTCGCCGTCCATGCTGACATTGATGAACTGGTGCGCATCATCAACCGCGCGTACGCCGCCGAGGTATTCTGCGTGATCGGCAATCGAACCAATGTGAACGATATACACGCACGTTTTGACCTCGGCACGTTTTTGGTGTTGGATGATCCGGTCGACGCCGCACGACTGATCGCGGCGGTCTATGTGACAACCGGTGGCAAGCGCGGTTACATGGGATTGCTCACGGTTGATCCGGATGTACAAGGCCGCGGCCTGTCGCACGTCCTCGTGTCCGCGGCTGAAGCGCATTGTAGCGCCGCCGGTTGCGAATGGCTGGATTTGACGGTTATTAATGTGCGGGAAAACCTGTTTCCGTTTTATACAAAGTTTGGCTTTGGCGCGTTCGATGTGGCGGTGTTTCCCGAGCCATCAAAAATGCGCATGCCTTTGCATCTGGTCAAAATGACCAAGATGTTATGCCGGCCGGGGTTGTTGACCCTTGCTGAATAGTTTTTTGGGGACGTGCCAATAACGGACGGGGTGCGATGATGATGACCAAAGCCGAACAGATCGCCGAACTCAACGCACGACCAGCCGCCGAGGCGGCCAAAATCATCAGTGAAACTGATCCTGCCGCCGCCTGTGACCTGTTGGCTGCGCTGAACCCCGCGTTTGCCCAGGATATCCTCACGGCGTTGCCGGCCGCACACCACCACGCGATTGTCGCGGTCACCCCGCCCGAGGTGGTCGGGCAATGGGCGCGCAATCAGACGTTTGAGCCGGGCGAAGTCGGCAGG
>JANOEV010000428.1:0-8648 GCA_031413695.1 Burkholderiales bacterium | reverse complement strand
ACTGCAATGGCTCGTCCGGGTTGCCGACCGGCTCCGGTACATGTTTGAGAATGGTGTCAAACAAAGCGCGCATATTGTCCGGCTTTTCGCCGACCACGGTGGTCGCCCAGCCGTTCAACGCAGACGCATAAACCACCGGGAAATCGAGCTGCTCTTCAGTCGCGCCCAACTTGTCCATCAAATCAAAGGTATGGTTAACCACCCAATCCGCACGGGCGCCATCACGATCAATCTTGTTGACGACCACAATTGGCTTCAAGCCGAGTGCCAGCGCTTTTTTGGTGACAAAACGCGTTTGTGGCATCGGTCCTTCGACCGCATCAACCAGCAGCAACACGCCATCAACCATCGACAAAACCCGCTCAACCTCACCACCAAAATCGGCATGACCCGGGGTATCAACGATATTGATGTGCACACCCTCGTAATCCACCGCGGTATTCTTCGCCAGAATGGTAATGCCGCGTTCCTTTTCCAGGTCGTTTGAATCCATCACCCGTTCAGCGATATGCTGGTGGGCGGCAAAAGTACCGGCTTGATGGAGCAGCTTGTCCACCAGCGTGGTCTTGCCGTGGTCAACGTGGGCGATGATGGCGATATTTCTCAGGGCGCGTGGCATGGTCGTGCATTCATTAAGGACAATCTGGGATTTTAGCATTGTGCAGCGCAAAAAACTACGCTAAATCACAGGCTTAGCGCATTATATTTCGCTCGCCTACGCACCGATTTGGGTGCTTGCGACATCAAAACGCAACAATTCTCAATATACAAAAGCACTTTCAACGCCGCCGGCGGCGACAAATGGGCCGATAACGCCACGATGCGCCGTTACGCGTATCCTGTCGGTCACATCACCTTTTGGATTCTGCACGTGAACCATATTGAATATTCCAGTTGCCGCCCTGCTTCAGGCAACCCGCTCATGATTCGTTTAACCGGCCTTGATTTATCTGGCCGCTCGGCGCTATCGGTATGAGCGCATTTCCAACCATTCGCTGGACCGAACCCAACGGTATGGCCGGATCGGCGCGCTGGCGGTCTGAAAGCGGCATTCCACCGCATAAGCGCGTGCAGGTCGCCGACGAACAAATGTCGGCTGATACCGCCTATCGTCTGGCGTGCGAAGGCACCGCATTGTTATGGCGCGGCGACTTCCAGAACGGCCGCCAAATGTTGCTCGCGATGGGACGCCGTGCCGACGAAAAAGCGCGTAACGCCCGCCGACCTGCAGCCGCCAAAGGTGTGACCAAATCGGGTCGCCCACCCAAGACGGTGAAAACGGGCAAGGATAGTACGGCGACACCAATTGACGCGTTTAACCAGCACCGCTTGGCACAGTCGCAACGGGCAAGAACACTCGGTATGCTTTTGCTGCCGATGGCGGGTGATTACACGGTGTTACTGCGCCGCGCACCGGACCTGCAACGTGCGTGTGTCGAGGCCTACGGGCTTCCGGGCAATGACGGTACCTCCGGCGATTCGGTGGTGTCGATGCGTGAATTACTCGGCCTGATCGGCGCACATGAATGGCGCAAAAAAGGTGTGCCGGTTGCCGCACTTGGCGAAAACATTCACCCGCATTACGGCGTGTTTGCGCCAATCCGCAATGAATATGTCAATTTGGTTGCAGACGCCCCCCTGCCAGCCGTCACGGGTGCGGCCGCAGGCACATTGCCACTGGCGTTTGATATCGGTACCGGCACCGGCGTGCTGGCGGCAATATTGGCGCGGCGTGGCGTGGGCCGGGTGATTGCAACCGACAAAGATCCGCGCGCCATTGCCTGCGCCAACGAGAATATGCGCAAGCTGAAACTTGCGCCAAAGGTGCAGGTGATTGATGCGGATTTGTTTCCGGAAGGTCGCGCACCGTTGATCGTGTGCAATCCACCGTGGATTCCCGCGCGGCCGAGCGCGCCGATTGAAGGCGCGATTTATGATCCGGAAAGCCGCATGTTGCGCGGCTTCCTCGGCCAATTGGCGTCACATCTGGCACCCGGCGGCGAAGGCTGGCTGATTCTTTCCGATATTGCCGAGCATCTGGGCTTGCGCGCGCGCGAAGACCTGTTGGGCTATATCGCCGCCGGCGGCCTGACGGTGATCGACCGGTTGGACGTGCGCCCGACCCATCCACGCACCACCGACACGGAAGACCCGTTACACGCGGCCAGGGCCGCCGAGGTTACGTCGTTGTGGCGTCTGGGGGTCGCGCCATAGCGGCACCACCATCGCAACGGCAATCAGCGTGTGATCACCAATTGCTGATAAAGCCCGCCGAACGAGGTCTGTTTTTGTATTTGCGATGGTTTGATATTTTCCGGTAACCACCGACTGATCTCGTGTTGCCATAGATCGAGTGCAAACGGCTCCAGCCAGCGCAGCACCGGCCGAAGCAAGTAGCGCAACGGGTGCAAACGTTGCGGCAGATGGTAATCAACCACCACCACCCGGCCGCCGGGCTTGGTCACCCGCAGGGCTTCACCCAACGTTTTGCGACGCACCGCCTCGGGCTGTTCATGCAGCAGAAAAAACACCACCGTTTGATCGTAACGGGCGTCTTCAAAGCCAAGCGCGGCGGAATCACACAAATAGGTGGTGAGCGGCATATCGGGCGTGACCTTCTTGCCTAGATTTTCCAGCTGTAGCGGCAGTACATCGACCACATCGAGTGACCCGCCCGGTGCGATACGCGCCGCCAAGCGTGGTGAAAAATCGCCATAAACGCACGCCACCTGCAGCGTGCGGCCCTCGACACGACTGCCGAGTGCATCCAACGCGGCATCCCGCAGCCGCGCAAAATTGCCAAACAAGATTGCATTCACCAACCACTGCCGTTCAAACAGCCTGATCGCATTCGGGTGCACGTAAGCCCACCAATAAGTTTCTTCCAGATAGCGCGGCACACGATTTAGCTGGGGCAGTTCAACCTCGAGATGATCAACGGCGACAGTCATCTGATAACCCTTTTTGTTATTTCAGGTAAAAAAATCAAATAGCGTTCGAACGTCGGTTTCAGAATCCAATCATCAACAGCGCCCGCGCGGCGGCCAGCGTGCCCAGCGTCGCGGCACCGTAACAAACCAGTTTTGCAGTCGTTCCCGCGTGGATGCCGACATCGTGCAACGTATGAAATATCCGGTGTGCGCTGTGCCAAAGAAACAGCGCGATCACGATGAACAAAAATGCCTTACCAAACCAGTGTTGCGTCATCGCCAGGGCATTCTGGTATGACAACAAATCACGCGGCAATAACCAGCCGAGTGGCACCGCAATCCCGGTGATCCAAACCAGCATCGGGCCGATCAACGCGGACAACATGCCGCCGGCGCCAAACAGCGCCCAGAATATCGGGGCGTTCGAGCGCTTCATTTGGCAAACCCGATCGCGATAACCAAGACGCCGATACAGGCTGCGGCGGCGCTGGCGAGGCCGGCGCGGGTGATAATCGCGGCCGATACACGTTTGCCACCAACCATGATCGGTGGCAGCGTGCGGGGCATGATGTTGAACCAGGTCCAGGTGTGATACAAAAATGCCGCCAGCACCAGCACATGGGTTAATACCGCAAACGGGCTGGTGAGAAACACGACCCATTGATGCCACGCTGCCGGACCATCGGCCAGACGCATCACACTGACCAGCAGGATCAGCGCATACAGCGCGACAAACAGCGCGGTCGCCTCATGCACCATGTACTCGATAAAAAACGGATTCTTGCGCCACCAGCCGGCCATTGGCCGGATATAGGGCCGGCGCGCACTCATTTTTTCGCCCCCTTCGGCGCGATGAACGGGACAAACCGCAGAAAATAATCCTTGGCACTTTCGGTCTTGTTGATATTGACGGCGTTGGCCGGATCAACTTTTTTCGGGCAAACCTCCGAGCAATAACCAACTGCGGTGCAATTAAACACGCCCTCCTCGGCATGCACCAATGGCATGCGTTGTGCGCTGCCGGCGTCGCGCGAGTCGAGGTTGTATCGATGCAACAGCGCCATCGCACCGGGGCCGATAAATTTTGAATTCAGGCCGTATTGCGGACACGCGGCATAACAAAGCAGGCAGTTGATACACGAGCTGTATTGTTCAAACGTCTGCAACTCAGCCGGTGATTGCAAATACTCCCCTTCTGCCAGCGCGCGCGGCTTGTCCGGAATGATATAAGGCTTGATACTTTCGAGCTTGGTGATGAAATCTTCCATGCCGATGATCAGATCACGCTCGATCGGAAAGTGATGCAGCGCCTCGATCGACACACCATCCGGGAAATAGTCGCGCAGGAAGGTCTTGCAGGCGAGTTTGGGGATACCGTTTATCATCATTCCGCAGCTGCCGCATATCGCCATACGACACGACCACCGATACGACAACGAGCCATCGAGCTCATCCTTGATGTATTGCAGCCCTTGCAGCACCGACATGTCGTCGGTGAACGGCACCTCATAGGTCTGATGGAACGGCTGCTCCTCCTCCTCCGGGATGTAGCGCAGCACATCAATTTTGATGTTGCGGATGATATTGACGGATGCACTCATTGATTGACCTTTGCAGCGGCATCGGCTTTTTCACCGGCCGCACCATAGGCACGTACGCCCGGCGGCAGATGGGTGATCTTGACTGGTGACAGTGTCAGGCTGGGTGCCCCGTTACCGGCATAGGTGGCCAAGGTGTGCTTCAAATATTTGCTGTCATCGCGTTCGGCAAACCCGTCAAGCCGTTGGTGCGCGCCGCGCGACTCACGGCGGTTTAACGCCGAACACGCCATCGCTTCGGCAACATCAAGCTGGTAGCCTAATTCGATCGCGAGTAACCATTCGGTATTAAATACGCTGGATTTATCGGAGACATTTACATGCCCGATGCGCTCGCGCAACTCGGCGAGTTTGTCGCAGGTGGCCTGCATTTCGTCCCCCGTCCGATAGATGCCGCAGCCGCGTTCCATGGATTCAGCCATTTCACGGCGCAGCACCGAAATTCGTTCGGTGCCGTGGTTTTTTTTCACCACGCCGATGGCGCGTTGTTCGGCAACCTCGGCTTGTTTGCGCAACATGGTTGAGTGGTCGGGCACAACTGTACGGGCATACCTCGCCGCCTCGACACCCGCGACCTTGCCAAACACACATAACTCGGCAAGCGAATTGGAACCGAGGCGGTTGGCGCCGTGAATACCGACGCTCGAGCACTCACCGACGGCGTAAAGTCCAGGTAACGCCGTGGCACAACTTCCGTCAACCTCGATGCCGCCCATGGTGTAGTGCACCGCTGGCCGCACCGGTATCGGTGTTTTCGCCGGGTCGATGCCGAGAAATTCCTCGGCGAGCTCGTAGATTTGCGGCAGCCGTTCGCGCAACTTTTGCTCGGCCAGATGGCGCAGATCAAGGTGCACATGCGCGCCGTGGATGCCTTCGGTGGTGCGGCCCTTTTGTTGTTCATACCAAAACGCCTGGCTCAGACGGTCACGCGGTCCAAGCTCCATCGCCTTGTTCACCGGAGTGGGCATCGCCGGCCCGAGGCCATAGTCCTGCAGGTAGCGGTAGCCGTCCTTGTTGATCAGAAAGCCGCCTTCGCCACGGCATGCCTCGGTAAACAACAATCCGGTGCCGGGCATGCAGGTCGGGTGATATTGCACAAACTCCATGTCGCGCAACGGCACGCCGTGACGATAGGCCAGCGCCATGCCGTCGCCGGTGACAATGCCGCCATTGGTGTTTTCGCGAAACACCCGTCCCGCCCCGCCGGTCGCAATAATGGCGGCGGCGGCCTCGATAAGGGTGAATTCGCCGGACGCAATATTGATGATCACCGCACCTTGTGCGCGTCCGCCCTCGACCAGCAACTCGACGCAGAAATGCTCGTCAAAGCGTTTGATCGACGGGTACTTCATCGAGGTTTGAAACAGCGTGTGCAACATGTGAAAGCCGGTCTTGTCGGCGGCAAACCAGGTCCGCTCGATTTTCATGCCGCCGAACGCCCGCACGTTGATGTGGCCATCGGGCTTGCGGCTCCAGGGGCATCCCCAATGCTCCAGTTGCACCATTTCCTCGGTGCAGTGCGCCACAAAATAGTCAACCACGTCCTGTTCGCACAGCCAGTCGCCACCGGCAACGGTATCGTGAAAATGTGCGTCGAGACTGTCGTGTGTTTGCACCACGCCGGCCGATCCGCCCTCGGCTGCGACTGTATGGCTGCGCATTGGGTAGACCTTTGACACCAGCGCAATGGTCAACGCCGGGTCGGCTTCTGCCACCGCAATGGCAGCACGCAGACCGGCGCCACCTGCACCGATGATCACCACGTCTGCCTTAAAGACTTCCATCCGCGACGGTCCCGTCTATGAGCGTTTCAGACCATTCGAAGCGGATGTGTCAACCTTGATGCGCCGTAACACCCGCCGGAGCCCCTCTTTGCAGGGCGTATTCTTGTTGTTTCAGAATCGGTAAATGTAAGAGACCCCGACAAACGTCACACTTTGATCGACCTGCTGTTTGACCGAGGTGTTGTCGGAAAAAACGAACAGTGCCGTTGGTGTTCCCCAAACCCAGTCGTCGTATTTGGCTTTTTGATGCGCCACGTCGACCCGAATATCGGATTTTCGGTTGAGTGAATATTGGCCAAAAACGCTGAGCAGTGTCTTGCGGAACGTGACCTCCGGCAGCCCGACGGCGGCCTGCGCCAAATTGTTCGCGTTCGGCTGGGTAATGGTCACGCCGACCAGCCGGTCACCGGTGACCCCGGTTGCGGCGGCGGCACCATATTTATTGATATCGTTGATATAGGTAAAGCTCGCGCCGACCTGCAGTTGACTGCTCGCCTTGCCGGTCAGGGTCAGGCCGAACGCCTCGCTGCGGTTTTGCAGATCCCCCACATAGCCGGTACTGTGATTGATGTGCATAGTCTGCTCGCCGACGGAAGCAAAGCCGGTCAACTTCCATGCGTCCGATATGGTGTATGACATATCGAGGCTGTAAAACGAGACCCCGGTATCGCGCCAGCCCTTGCCGCCCGACGCCGGATCAACCGGCATGACGTTTTTGTCCTTGCCGTCTTCGGCCATCAATTGCAAGCCGAACTGCTCAACCGGCGTCCAGTCGATCGACACTTTCCATTTGTCGCGCTGCACGTCGGCCATGTGCGCCGGAAATGGTGTGTTACCGTTGAGTTACCGTTGAGTTGAAGTATCGATGCCGCCGACAGCTGTTGTCCGTAGCACTCGCGGCGGCCGCAATAGGTGTTGATCAAGAACGTATTGGCCGGGGTGATGACGGTCGGCACCCCCGGGTTGAGGGTGCTCAGATTGGTCCACTCCGAACCGGTGCGTTTGCTGCTCGAAAAACCAATGGTGCCGTTGATGGTTTCAGACATGCCGCGGCGGACATCAAACCGGTAGCCGGTTTCAGTGGTTTTTTCACGCAACGGACCGAGCCCACCAAGCGCCTCTTCAACCCTTGACTCGGGCACCAGATGTTCAATCAGGCGATAGTCAAGCCCGAGAGTGGCGCGATAACCATCAGGCAGGCGATAACTTGCTTCCATCTTGCCGAGCATATGCGTGTTTGACGTGTGGTTGTTGTTCCAAACAGCGCCGGGGATGCCGATTTGATTCAGGTTGGTATAACTCGCGGGAACCGTTGCCGGGAATATTGCTTTGGCCTCTACGTTGTACAAGGCCAACGGTGTCTTGTCTTCCTTGCGTGCATAACTGACATTGGCGAGCAACGAGAGATCACGCGTCGGCCGGGAGGTGAGTCCCATCTGCGCCGCAACCGAATCAACTCGGCCGCCGAGGTTGTCCGCACCCGGCGCGCTGCCGCTCAAGCCCATCGCCGCGTAATCGTGGTTTTGTGTGTAGCGGCCAAACGAATATTTGAAGGTTGCCCGGGTTGACGGTGTGAATGCGTAGGCACCCGACACCGACAATTGATGCGCCTGGTTGTCCGGCTGTAGCGCCATTGGCGACTGCAAAACGTTTTGCAAACTGGTGCCGCCACCGGCAATGATATTGGTGCCGACGGCCGGATAAAGCGCCGCCACCAGCGTGCCGTTGCCGCCATACAAGCTGTTTGGCACCACCGGGCTGATATTGCCGTTGGCGTTGGTATAAAACGAGGCGTAGTAAGCCGCAGTCAGGTTTAACTTCTCGTCGTGGAAGTTTAGTTTGGCGTCAAATTGTTTGATGGTCGAACTGATCGGCTCCGGTACCATCAGGATGGCGTTCTTGAGGAAATTCGCCTGATTCATTGCGGTGGTGGTCGAGCTGCCGCAGACATACGCGGCGCAGTCGTAGCCACGACCCCACATCCGGGTGCCGTCCTTTTCTTCGTTCTTGAAACTCGCCTCGAACCGCAGATTCGGCCCCAGCCATTTTTCGACGCCCGCCGATGCTGCTTTGCGCGCCAGTTTGAAATCGTAATCGGTGCCGGTTCCCGCGACCGCAATCGGCACCACCACCGGACGGGTCGAACCAACATCGCGCATACCGGTATTGACGGTGAACGGACTGTGCCGGGTGATTTCGTTGTATTCGCCGAATATCTTCCAATCACCCTGCTTTTCCGTGCCGACACGGAACTCGCGATTATCGAGGCCGAGATTGCGACCCTGCACAAAGATGAGGCAACGTTTGCGCGTGCGGATGGTGCTTTCGTCCCATTG
>JANOEV010000427.1:0-3541 GCA_031413695.1 Burkholderiales bacterium | reverse complement strand
CGGGAAGGCTGAGATAAACATCTGCAGCAGGAACGACTGTTCGTCCGGCGGCCGTGCCTCGATTTTGACGCCGGCCTTCAGCAGATCATCAATGGTGTAAATGCTAGGCGGCAGGTAAACGGTATAAGACTTGTTATCGCGTGTAAAGACCTTGCCGACTTTGGGGCCTTCTTCCTTGTAGCGTTCGATATTCCCCGCCTTGGCTTCGCTCATCATGGTTGAATAATCCATGACGTCACGTGTGGCGCTGCGCCCGGTGAATTGCATGAATACCATCATCAGCACGATGCCGACAACCAGCCAAACACCAATTCCCTTGATCCAATTATTGTTCACGCTAGTGACCTCAATCTATGCCCGCCTCGTGCGGGACCGTTATCTTACTCTGAAACCTGCTGAATCGTGGCCTGGTCAGCCGCAAAATGACCCCAAATCAAATGCCTATTACGGCGATTCGTTTGACCTTGTTGCGCGGCGACAGGCCAAGACAGTCTTTTTGTCACCGACCCTTCAAACCCCTGCCAAACAAATAAACTTCGCGGCTTTCATCCCGCGAGGCATCCGGCTTTTTGGTCACGACTTTCTGGAAATTCTCGCGCATCAACTTCACATACGGCTCAAAACCATCACCTTGAAATACCTTGACCAGAAAACAGCCGTTTGGTTTCAAGAATTTCACGGCAAAGTCCATCGCCATCTCGCCCAGTGCATAAAGCCTCGCCTGATCGGTTAACACGATACCCGTAAGATTGGGGGCCATATCAGAGATCACAAGGTCCACCGGCTTGTTTTCAATCGCGGCAACCACGGCGTTGAGTCCGGCCTCCAATGAGAAGTCCGCCTCAATAAAGTGAACGTTTTCAATCGCCTCCATCGGTAACATGTCGATCGCAATGACCTTGCCCTTGGCGCCGACTCTTTTAATTGCCAATTGCGACCAACTGCCGGGCGCCGAACCAAGGTCGACCACCGTCATACCGGGCTTCATCAGCTTTTCGTCATCGTCAACTTCCTTCAATTTATAAACCGAGCGTGAGCGAAAGCCTTGTTCGTTTGCCCGCTTGACGTAGGTATCGGAAAGGTGACGTCTGAGCCAATCACGGCTGTTTTTCGGGCGGGCGTTGGACATTAAATACCATCAAAGTTTGCTGGTCAGGAGGTGCGGGATACCAGCGACCGGCGCTATCCCGGCGGGCGGACGTCGTTCCCAGTATGGGCCTAAACCCCCAGGGTAGCGTCCGACGTTATAATTGCAGCATGAAAATAGAATTATCCCCTATCGAGCGCCAGGCACTCAAGGCCAAAGCGCATTCACTTGATCCGCTGGTCATTATTGGTGACAAAGGCCTGACTGCCAGCGTGATTCGGGAAATTGACCGCACGTTGTCCGCCCATGAACTGATCAAGATTCGCGTCAACACCGACGACCGGGACGAACGCGCCGCGTGGATGGACCAAATTGCCGGTGCATTGGCGGCCGCACCGGTGCAAATGATCGGCAAAACCATTGTGATCTGGCGGTTGAACCCGCAAAAGGTGAAGGAACGGGCAAAAGCCGCGTTGCCGCCACAAAAACGCAAAGGCCCGCGTATGACCAAGCATCAGGAAGAAATGATTGCGACCGGGCAACTCAAGCCAAAAGCGAAACGCCGGCCAAGGTAGATTTTTGAAAGTCGTTTATTGGCGGTACTTTCCAAGCATTTTTGCCTGAAATAGACCGCCAATAAACGACTTTTCTACTTTAACTCGAATGCCGGCAGTTTTTTCTTCACCGCAACGTTTTTCAGCCGCACATATTGTGGCAGGCCGTTTTTGTATGGCGGGTGGGCTTCGCCCGCGATCAGCGGCTGCAAATAGTTGCGGCATTTCCGCGTAATGTGAAACCCGTCCGGTGTAATGAAATCGCGCGGCATTTTTTTCTCGTGGTTGGCAACGTCGACCAGTGGGGCGGCAATGATTTCCCACCGATACGGGTTGCCAGACAGCCGTTTGATTGCCGGCATCACGCCGTTCATGCCCTTCAAGGCGTATTCAACGGCAGCCTTGCCCAACGCGTAGGTTTGCTCAACGTCGGTTTTCGACGCGATATGGCGCCCGGCGCGTTGCAAGTAATCGGCAACTGCCCAGTGATATTTCAAACCGAGTTCGCGCTTGACCAGATCGGCGATGGCTGGGGCCACGCCACCCAGCTGTGCGTGACCGAACGCGTCAACCAATCCCGATTCGGAAACAAATTTACCGTCCTGCCCTTTGATGCCTTCAGAGACACCCACCGCACAATAGCCATACTTCTTGACGGTTTCGTCCACCTTTGTGATAAACGCCTTCGGGTCGAATACGATCTCTGGAAACAAGATGATATGCGGCGCCTCCCCGGCGCCGGTTGCCGCAAGCCCGGTCGCAGCCGCAATCCACCCGGCGTGACGCCCCATTACTTCAAACACAAATACTTTGGTGGAGGTCTTTGCCATTGAGGCAACGTCCAGACCAGCTTCCAACATCGACACCGCCACATACTTCGCCACCGAGCCAAAACCGGGCGAGCAATCGGTAATGGGCAGATCGTTGTCGACTGTTTTTGGCACGTGTACCGCAATCAGCGGGTAACCCATGGCCGCCGACAGCTGCGAAATCTTCAGACAGGTGTCTGCCGAATCGCCTCCGCCGTTGTAAAAAAAATAACCGATGTCGTGAGCCTTGAATACGGCAATCAAGCGTTCATATTCGCGCCGATTTTGTTCGAGCGACTTAAGCTTGTAGCGACAAGAACCAAATGCACCCGCCGGGGTGTGACCGAGGGCTTTGATGTTCGCGACCGGTTCTTTGCCGGTATCGATCAAGTCCTCGGTCAGCGCGCCAATAATGCCGTTGCGGCCGGCATACACCCTGCCGATTTTCGCCGGATATTTGCGCGCGGTTTCGATGACGGCCTGCGCCGAGACGTTGATGACCGACGTCACGCCACCGGATTGGGCATAAAACGCGTTACGGGGCGGCTGCTTTTGTTTGGGGCTGTCACCCATGGCTTTGGGTCTAAGGCTTATGAGAGCGCGGCAAAAATCTGCTCGCGAATCGCATCCATTTTGCCGACGCCATTCACCATCACGTATTTTGGCGCGCCCGGCGCGCCACTCATTGCCCAATTGCCGTAATAGTCAATCAGCGGCTTGGTTTGATCGTGATAAACCTGCAGGCGTTTCTTGACGGTCTCTTCAAGGTCGTCGTCACGCTGAATCAGATCTTCGCCGGTGAGATCATCTTTGCCGACGACTTTGGGCGGATTAAATTTGACGTGATAACTGCGCCCCGACGCCATATGCACGCGCCGGCCCGACATGCGCTCAATTATTTCCGCGTCGTCTACGGCAATTTCAACAACAAAATCAAGGTCGACACCGGCCGCTTTCATCGCGTCGGCCTGCGGGATGGTGCGTGGAAAACCATCGAACATGAAGCCGTTCACGCAATCTGGTTGTTTGATACGTTCCTTCACCAGGCCGATGATGATGTCATCCGACACCAGCGCGCCAGAATCCATGAC
>JANOEV010000426.1:0-11330 GCA_031413695.1 Burkholderiales bacterium | reverse complement strand
GAATAGAAATCTGCGCATGGTCGCGTCTCCTTTTTTTGGTGATCGATGTGAGTCATTCACTACCCGGCTCGTCACGCCAAATGCTTGATCATGTTGAGCCCGGTAATGTTATAGCCAAGCTTGAGATACAACTTCTGTGCGCCAGGGTTGTTGGCGAACACATGCAGGCCGACACCCGGCAAACCCATCTGGCGCGCCAACACTTCCATTGCGGAAAACGCCGCTTCGGCGTGGCCCTGCCGACGGTTGGCAGTGGCTCATCGCGTTCGGTGTCAGCGTCGTGTAACGTATCTGCCGCGCAATGTGTGGCACCGTTTGGTTGGTACGCCGACTTGCCGGTGGCGGGTGAGCGTCTGGTGGTTGATATGAAGCAGGCCTCGGGCACACTGGTGGCGGCAACGTCGCTGCTGGATAGCAACCCATGCAACGCCGGTGGTACGTCGCAGATCTATCAATTTAACGTCCTGACCGGACTTGACCCGTCGGCGCCGAGGGATGCGCCCCCAGGCACCTCGTTCATCGTCTCGCGTGGTCAATCAGCCGGTCTGGCGGTTGGTGTCACCATTGCGCGATTGCTGGGTGGCGGCCTGATTGCGACCGTGACGACGGTGCAGGGTGAATTGCCGGGTGAGAACTTGAAGAAAACGCTGGCGCCAAAGGGCACCCGCATCACCTGGCGTGAAGTGATGCAATAGCCGGTATGCGTGCGGCACCTTTGTTAGCCGGTTCGACATGGTCTAGTGAGGTGTTGCACGTACCCGCGTTGATGCCGGAATCATGGCGCCGTGTTGCGGCGGCGCTATTCACCACCCTCGGTGTGCATGCCATTATTTTGCTGCTGCTGACCATCGCCCATCCAAACGTCGATGGCGTGGTCGGATTGCCGGTGGCCGCGCGCGCGTTTGACGTGACCATTGCCGGTAAAACAAGCGTAGATAACCGGCGACCAAAAAACGTCGATGCGGTCGGCGCGGAACAAGCCGCACCCTCACCAGCACCAGAAACGGCGGCAAACGAATCGACGCGTCAGCGTGTCGATTCGACGCAATTGTCGGCGGATGAAACCCGTCGTGCCCAATATCTTTTGAAAAACCGGCTGCAAAGCGGCCCGATGCCGTTGAGTGAAATTGAACCGGTGTACCCCGAACGCGCCGGATCCATCCAGGGCAAGGTTGTATTGACGGTCTATATCAACGAGCAGGGCAAGGTCGATGAAGTGGTGATTGTGCGGGCGTTTCCGGAGGGATTGTTCGAGGCGGCCGCGGTTGAGGCATTCGCAAAAGCGCAATTTTCGCCGGGCAAACAGCTGGGCGTGCCGGTCAAAAGCCAGTTCACGGTTGAGGTGGCGTTTAGCGCGTTTACCAAGATGTGACCCTGGCTGCTTCGCCAAGGAGCCCCCTGACATGCAGGTTGAGCATGGCAAGGTCGATGAATGCTAAAATTCGCGCCACGCCGTATTTGCCCGAATAGCTCAGTTGGTAGAGCAGCGCATTCGTAATGCGAAGGTCGTAGGTTCGACTCCTATTTCGGGCACCAATAAAATCAACGACTTACGAGAGTAAGCCGTTTGTTTTTTGGGGTCCAGGACCCACGCGGGGCCCTTGGGGCCAACAACGACCTCTGTCGGGAGTGGTGAAAACTGCACGGCGAATCCTCCGACTTTGGCCGTTCTCATTTTCAAGTTAATTTCCCATACTCTTGCCTTCCAAAGAATCAGCCATCCAGGTAACAGGCATACGCGGGACACCACCTGTGCCATGTGTTCCGCACGGACCTTTAGCGTAAATCTGCAGTATCGAACCCTGAGGTGCGCCTCCTTCATCCAATGTTTCGCCGCCACTGAATTCTGCCGTTGCCAGACCAGGGGCAGGAAAACAACGGACAGCAGCGTTGAGATCGTCGGAGCATATATTCGACAACATATTTTCTAATTGGCATGACACGGTCTACTCCTCCCGCCATCAGCGCGGCGCAAAACAGGGAGCAATCGTCAGGAAGCACGGGCAGGAGATGCTTCGCAATTATTTTTGCTTTCGCGTCTCGAGGGATGTCGATCAAGTCTTGAACAGAAACGAGGCGATGCACAACGGCGGTCAGCAGACCGGCTACGGTCAATTCAAGCATGGTTCACCATGGAAAATGACTTGTTCCATATTGGGTTTTCGATCAGTTTTTGGCCGGGGACAATCTCATGGCGTCATTGATCAATTCTTCAACTGCGACGATGTCCCATTCGGCCTGCCCCAACGCGCGGCCGATCTCGCGGCCGTTCTGGTCGATCAACAGCGTCGTCGGGACGGCAAACGCGCCGAGCGCGGCCGAAGCGCGGGCATTTGGATCAAAGTAGCCGCGCAGGGATTTGATGCGGGTTTCGCGATAGAACGGCTTTACTGCTGCCGGGTCGCTATCGATCGACAGTGCCACCACTTCAAATGCGGGACCGCCGCGTTTGGTATTCAGGCGATCCAGCGACGGCATTTCCTTGCGACAGGGCGGACACCAGGTTGCCCAGATATTGAGCAACACCACGCGACCGCGGAAATCCGCCAGCGTTAATGTCTTGCCGCCCTCAGTGTCGAAGGACAGCCCCGGCAACTCGCGGGCGTTTTTCCAACGGAGGAAACGTTGCCCGCCAATGTCGACCGTAACACTCGGTTCGCCATCCCCCGATACGGCAGGCCCAGCGTAAAAGTACCGGAAGCCGACAATCACGCCGGCAATCACGCTGATGAGCGCTGCAGCCATGAACCAGGTTTTGGTAACGGATCTTTTCATCGTTCTCGCGCTGAATCAGGCCATATAGAGGCGGCTTGGTTTGACCATGTTGCGCACACTACACGCCTTCTCGATGTATCGACTACAGTGATGAGCGCAATCGGTGCCCCGGAAACCCGCCCCGCAAGACGCGTGATGTCTACGAAAGTTCGTGTATCAGTGCAAGTGCTGCACCGAACAAAATGACAGCGCCGGCCTGATGCGCCGCGCCGAGTGCCACCGGCACCTTTAACAACAGCGTCGCAACGCCGAGCGAAAACTGAACCACTAATCCCAAGAGCAGGCAATGCGCCGCCAGCCGTGCCCCGCGCGACACCGTTGATTTCATGGTCTTCCACCAGAGAAGCGGAATCAGCGTCGCCAGCGTCCACGCGATCATACGGTGATCGAACTGGACGGTGGCCATGTTGCCAATGAAATTGGCGTACCACGGCGCTATCAAGAACATGTCCGGCGGCACGATGTGGCCGTGCATCAACGGGAAGGTATTGTAGGCGAGGCCCGCGCGCAATCCAGCGACCAGCCCACCCGAAAGCACCATCAGAAACACCAGGCCTGCCAGCCACTTCGAGAAACGTGCCAGTGCCGGTGGTGCCTGCAACCTTGAGCTGCGCGGCGACAACAAATCGAGTGCGACCCAGAACTGCGCCGCGAAAATAAGGAAGGCCAAGCCCAGATGCGCCGTCAGCCGCAGGTGGCTTACGCGTGGCTCATCGACCAGGCCGCTCTTGACCATGTACCAGCCCATGGCACCTTGCAACGCACCAAGCAAAAATATACCGCCAAGCTTCCACGCCAGCATGCCGCGTGCCGGGCCGCGCCACAGGAAGTATACAAACGGCACGATGAACACGACGCCGATCAATCGTCCCAAGAGGCGATGGAAATACTCCCACCAGAAGATCCCCTTGAATTCAGCAACACCCATATCGAAGTTGCGCAACTTGAACTCAGGGGTCTGTTGGTACTTATGAAACATCGCCTGCCATTCGGCATCATTCAATGGCGGCACAGTGCCAATGAACGGTTGCCACTCGACAATCGAGAGCCCCGAATGTGTGAGACGGGTGACCCCACCAACAACGACCATCGCGAACACCATTGCGCAACAAAGCAGTAGCCATACCGCAATGGCGCGCGTCGCGTGGGCTGCAGGCACGGTTGTTCCGGCGCGGGCGAAAGGGTCGATTATCACGTTCGAGTTGTTCATCGTGCTCATATTTCGCTCATCGGATCGGATTGACATCTGTGCCGGCCAAAGTTCCACGCCTTGCCAGATACCAGTTAATCATAGTGGAACTGTGGTTTTCTTAAGGCACATCAAGTAAATCCGGCATTTATCTCCCTACAGTGTGAACACTCACCGGAGCGATGCCATCTACTGCGGCGCCGAGGAATTTTTTCCAGGAGAACGCCATGCCACAGGACAGCAAAACCGATGCGACGCCACACCAAGCCGATGATCCCAACGAGCCAGTGCCGCTGATGCAGCAATTGCTGGACAACCCATTCATTCTGCTTTTCCTCGGCGTCATGATTCCGATGATCGTCTACACGCTATGGGGCGTGATCGATATTTTAACGGTGCCGCTTTCAAAATAGACGTCCGTTGATCCATGCAAGTTCAAGCACGCTTACCTAGGGGGAACTAACCATGAGTGCAATATTGCCGCCGGCCGAACGACTGTGGTGGAAACATCCACTGGATCGCGTTGAAGGTACCTGGATCGTCATCTCATTGGTCTGGTGTTTGATCATGTTTGCGATGATGGTCGGCTGGCACATCTGGGGAAAGCAAAACCTCTCGACCGAAACCTACAAAACGACGCCGGAACAATTCTCCATCAAGACGCAGGCGATGGTCGATAAATATACCGTGCGCACGGAGACGGCTGAAAAAATCCCGGTGGTAGCACCTCCGGCGGGCAGCGACGTCTATCTGATTGCACGCCTTTGGAGCTTCTGGCCGATCCTTGAACTTGAGAAAGATAAAACCTACCGCCTGCATCTCACGTCGATGGACTACAACCACGGGTTTTCGCTGCAGCCGGTCAATATCAACATCCAGATCGTTCCCGGCTACGAACACGTCATAAAAATAACGCCAAACCAGTCGGGTACATATTCGATCGTCTGTAACGAATTTTGTGGCATAAACCATCACACGATGGTTAGCCGACTCTACGTCAAATGAGGTGGTCAAAATGACCACAACCACATACCGGACTTGCCCGCGTTCAGGGCTGCAATTCGAGTCCCAGGCTGAAAAATTGATGATCGTGAATGCCGTCACTGCGGTGGTGGCGCTGCTGGTCGGTGGCGTACTGGCAATTGGTATCGTGCTCACCCGCTGGCCGGCGGTTCACTGGCTGGCGGCAGATACTTTTTACATGGTGCTCACCGCGCACGGCATCGATATGCTGATCTTCTGGATCATTTTTTTTGAAGTGGCGGTGCTGTATTTTTGCTCGTCCACGCTGTTACGTTGCCGAATCGCCACACCGAAAATTGCCTGGGCCGCTTTCGCGTTGATGTTGATCGGTGCCGTGATGAACAACGTCGCCGTGTTCCAGGGCAGTTCCAGCGTGATGATGACCTCGTATGTGCCGATGATGGCGGCACCCGCTTTCTATCTGGGGCTGATTCTATTTGCGGTCGGCGCACTCATTGCCACTTTCGTATTTTTTGGAACGCTGGTGATCGCCAAGCGGGACAAAACTTACAAAGGCTCGGTTCCCCTCGTGACATTCGGCGCCATCGTCGCGGCAATCATCGCCGTATTCACCATCACCTCCGGCGCGATCATCCTGATTCCGACGTTTCTGATGTCCGTCGGCGTCGTGGAAAGCGTAGACCCGCTGATCTACCGCACCATCTGGTGGGCCTTTGGCCATTCGTCGCAGCAGATCAATGTCGCCGCCCATATTTCGATCTGGTACGCAATCGCCGCTATCGCATTCGGCGCCAAGCCGATGTCGGAGCGTGTCAGCCGTGGTGCATTCCTTTTATACATCCTGTTCCTGCAACTGGCGAGTGCACATCACTTGCTGGCCGATCCGGGTGTCAGTACCGCGTGGAAAGTCGTCAACACCAGCTACTTCATGTATTTCGCTGTGCTGGCATCAATGATTCACGGCTTGACGATTCCCGGTGCAATCGAAGTCGCGCAGCGTCAGAAGGGTTTCAACAAGGGTCTATTCGAATGGCTGCGTAAAGCGCCCTGGGGCAATCCGGTTTTCTCGGGGATGTTCATCTCCTTGATCGGCTTCGGTTTCCTTGGCGGCATTTCAGGCGTGATGATGGGCACCGAGCAGCTCAACATGATCATTCACAATACCATATATGTGCCAGGACACTTTCACGCCACCGTTGTCATTGGCACCACTTTGTCGTTCATGGCCCTGACCTATTTCCTGATTCCGGTTCTATTCCGGCGTGAAATGATCAATCCGGGTTTAGCCAAGTGGCAGCCGTATCTGTTTGGTTTCTCAATGTACTTCTTTTGCCTGGTCATGATGGGCGCGGGCACACTTGGCGTATCGCGCCGCCATTGGGACATGGCGTTCAACGGTGCCGCCATGGCCTACGAATGGCCGGGAGCAGCCTATCTGTTGATGGGGCTGGTCGGGGTGGGTGGCATCGCTGCCATCACCGGTGGTGCAATCTACATCTATATCACCGTAGGCTCGATCTTGTGGGGCAAGAAGCTCGACACCGGCCCGGTGAGTGCCACGTTCACGCCGATCCCGCCAACCGCGCCGACGATCGTCGCGCAAAGTTACGGCTCGGCCGGATTCGCGGCACCTGGGACGTTTGTTCTAGCGATGGTGTTTCTGGTCTCGTTCATCCTCTACTACTTCATTAACTGGAAATACCTCTCGCAAGTTTGGGGCTTGAGCTAGCGCCCAAGCTGACTACTCGCGACGACCAGCCACCAGGAGCCTCACAACCATGAATTCGATTGTGAATACAAAGGACACAGCCAGCGCCGCCGTCATGCGCATAACCCGTGATGTGCTGGGTCTGTTCAAGTTTCGCATCGGCTTTATGATCATGATCACCGCACTGGTGGGTATGGCAATCACGCCGGGCCCGGCACTGGGATTGGGGAAAGTGCTGGTACTCGCGTTCGCCTTGCTGGTTTCAGCCGCCAGCGCGGGCGCGTTCAATCAGTATTACGAACACGATACCGACCGGCTAATGGCACGCACCCGCAGCCGCGCCTTCGTGACGGGTGCGATACCACATTCGCCCGCCTGGCTGCTGCTGATCGCCATGATGCAGGTGATTTCGGTAGGTGCGGCCGCAGTGTTTCTGAATCCACTATCAGCGGGTTTCGCTTTCCTCGGCGCGTTTTTCTATGCGGTGGTTTATACCGTTTGGCTGAAGCGGCGCAGCTGGTTAAACATCGTTGTGGGGGGCATGTCGGGCAGCTTCGCAGTACTAGCTGGCGCGGCTGCCGTTGACCCCGCACTGGGACCATTACCCTGGATTCTCGCCGCGGTGCTATTTCTCTGGACACCGCCGCACTTCTGGAGCCTGGCAATTGCGAATAAGGCAGAGTACGCCGCAGCCGGCGTGCCAATGCTTCCGGTGGTGGTCGGAACAGAGCGCGCGGCGCAAATCGTACTGTGGAGCACGGTAGCACTTGCAGCGACGGCGCTGTTACCGATATTTTTCGGCGCGGGTCTGGTTTACCTGGCAGGTGCGATGATCGGCGGCGGATACTTTATTCGCAAGTCGTGGCAGCTGGCGAAAGCGCCAATGCGCAAAACCGCGATGGCGGCATTTTTTGCGTCACTGTTTCAGTTGAGCCTCTTGCTTATCGCTGCGACGCTCGACAGCCTTTTGCGCTAGAGGCGTCGTGAGGACAGCTGTCATGTTGGCGCAATTCCAAACGGATAGCGCGTTCGGCCTCCATTCGATGCGGCTGCACTCGCTAATGTTGGTGGCCATGGCCACCTTCGTGGTGCCGCTGTCATTTGCTAACGCATCGGCTGCAGGCATCAAACGCGTCAGCGAAGCTGGCCGCGCCGGTCTGGAGCAAGCTGCCACACTACGATTGAGTCAGGCGGTGATCGGCCAGCTCGTCAGTGATTTCACGCTGCTTGACCGCGAGGGTCACCCCGTCAGATTATCGCGTTACCGGGGAAAACCACTGCTGGTGAGCTTTATCTATACCGGCTGCTTTCAGGTATGCCCGCTCACAACCAAATCACTTCAAAATGCAGTCGAAGCAGGTCGCAGTGTATTTGGTGATAACCAATACAATGTTGTCAGCATCGGCTTCAACCAGCCAGCCGACTCGCCCCAAGCGCTAAAGTCATTCGCGCTACAGCACCGCATTAGTCAGCCTAATTGGGATTTCCTGAGTCCGCACCACACAATTGTGGAACCTCTCGCGCGCGCGTTCGGGTTCAGCTACGCGGCGATCCCTGCGGGCTTCGATCATGTGCTGCAAGTGACGCTGCTGGACGCCGAAGGTCGCATCTATCGCCAGATTTACGGCGATGAACTCAATGCCGATTCGCTCGGTGAGCCATTGAAGCAGTTGCTGCGCAATGCACCCATCGCGCAGCAGCTCAATTTGGAGGATCTGATTGACCGCGTGCGCATCCTTTGCACGGTCTATGACCCCAAGACCGGGAAGTACCGCGTGAAATATGATCTGTTGATCGAGGTCGCAGGGGGCGTTACGTTTGCGCTGGCGATGCTTTGGTTCTTCGCAGGCGAATGGTGGGCCCGCAGGAAGAGGCGGCGCATAACGCCCCGTTTACCCGCTGCAAAACCCCATCCACGGTCTGACACAGCGTGCTAAATATTTTCCAGGCCATTGCGCAACGCGGATTTCTGACGGTTGAGAGAATTTTCAACGCTTTCTTCGGCGAACGACTGAATCCGTTTTACTACCTCGGCGCAATCACATATTTCCTGCTGTGGATCGCCATCGCGACCGGCTTGTATCTGTATGCATTTTTCGAAACCAGTGTCGTCCACGCCTACGCCTCAGTGGAGGCTTTAACCTATGGCCAGCGTTACGTCGGCGGCGTCATGCGTAGCGTCCATCGTTACGCTTCCGACGGCTTGGTGCTCGGCATGGTGCTACACCTGATCCGCCATTTCACGTTTGATCGCCACCGAGGGTTTCGCTGGTTTTCCTGGGTTACTGGGGTGGCCCTGCTGTGGCTCGCCTATGCCTCGGGCGTCAACGGCTACATGCTGCCCTGGGACCGCCTGTCGCAGTTTATCGTCACCGCCACCACTGAATGGTTCGATGTGCTGCCAGTGCTCGGCGGCGCAATGGCGCGCAACTTCATTTCCAACGCCAATGTCAGCGACCGTCTGTTTTCACTGCTGGCGTTTATGCATATCGGGCTACCCCTGAGCATGCTGGCCGTGCTTTGGGTCCATACACAGCGGGTGCCGGGTGCCCGGAACAGCCCGCCGCGCCCCTTGATGGTCGGTATTCTTGCGACCATGATCGTGCTCTCGCTCATCAAGCCCGCACTGAGCCAGGCACCCGCTGACATGGCAACGATGCCAACGATGGTGGCGTTTGATTGGTTCTATCTGCCCGCGTACGCACTTATCGACGGCGTCGGGCCTGGAAAAACCTGGCTACTCGCCATCAGTGCAACACTGCTGCTGGGTGTAATGCCGTGGTTGCCGCCGCGGTTCGCCAGCCGGCAAAAGCGTTGGAACCTTGCATTGCATCCGGATGACCGCATCATTGCCGTTCACGCTGGCGAAACCTTGCTCGATGCCGGATTGCGCGAGGGATTGCCGATGCCATTTGAATGCCGCAATGGCGGCTGCGGCGTATGCAAATGCACCCTGCTCCACGGTGAAGTCGCTTTGCAGCCGTACCAGGAAGAAGTGCTGACAAAAGCAGAGCGGGCAGCCGGCAAGACCCTGCTTTGCTGTGCCGAACCGCTGACCGACGTCGAAATAGAGTACGTACCAGACGCCGGTGCGAAGTCATTGCCGGTCAATCAATTTTCAGCGCGCGTCACCCGGCTCGAGCCGCTGGCCGCCGACGTGATGCGACTCTGCCTGCAAATTGACGGTGGCCTAGCGCTCAAATTCTTTGCCGGGCAATACATCAACATTTTGCTGGCAGATGGTGCCAAGCGCAGTTTTTCGTTCGCAACCGCGCCCACTGTGCCGGCGTCCGGAGAAGTCGAGCTGCACGTGCGCCGCGTTATTGGGGGGCGTTTCACGACGCTGGTGTTTACCACGCTCAAAGTTGGCGACGCGCTTCGCTTCGAGGGTCCTTTGGGGGCATTCACCTTGCGAGAAGGCAGCGACAAGCCAGTCATTTTTGTCGCCGGCTCGACCGGATTTGCGCCCGTTAAAAGCATGCTGGAACATGCCTTTCGAACCGGCCTGAAACGCCGCATGATCCTGTATTGGGGTGTGCGTAGTTACCGCGATCTGTATATGGGTGAGCTGGCCGGGCAGTGGGCACGTGAACACGAAAATTTCAGCTTTGTGCCGGTGCTGTCCGAACCGCGCCCGGAAGACCAGTGGTGCGGACACACCGGCCTTGTTCACGAAGCAATCCTCGCCGATTTTCCGGATTTGTCCAAACATCAGATTTATGCCTGTGGATCGGTACAGATGGTCGAGGCCGCCTATCCTGCTTTTGTCAATCGTGGCATTTCCAGCGACGACTGTTTCTCCGACGCCTTTCATCTTGCACCGCAGCGCCCGCTGAGCGCAAACACCGCCGAAATGGTCAGACTCGGCGGCCGCGATGTCTAAGCCGCCCTACACACCATTGCGCTATTTCTTGCAGTTACTCGCCTATGGCGCATTTGCGGCATTTATCGGCTATTTTTCGACCGCACCTGCGTATCGGCAACTCGAAGACAACGAGGCGGTCGTAAAACTGTCCTTCAGTCACACCGCGCAATTGAAGCAAGTTTGCCGTGAGCGTAGCGACGCCGAGCTGGCAAAACTCGCGCCGAACATGCGCAGCAAACTCGATTGCCCACGCGAACGCGCGGTGGTCTCGGTCGAGCTGGAACTTAACAGCCAACCGCTCTACCGCATCGCAATCCAACCGTCAGGCTTGAGCAAGGACGGCGCTGCGACGGTCTATCGCCGTTTCACCGTGCCAGCCGGACGCCCAGCTCCACCATTGACCCCGCCAGCAATCGCGACATGCGGATCCTGGTGATGGATCACCGCAGCCCGTATGCGGAGCGATTCGGCGGCTGGTTCGTCACCGGCAATAGCGGCGCGACGCGCCATCTTGGCAATCAGGTGCCGGCCCTCGCGGGGCGCCGCGTGGATGAAGTGGCATCGGTCGCGGGGCTCTTCGATGCCGAGGGATTCGTCGGAGCGACCAGCGACATCGCGGCGCTGCTGACATTTTCGCACCAGACGCAGATGATCAACTTGCTGACCCGTGCGTCGTGGGAGGCGCGGGCCGCCGATCCGGCGCTGCATCCCGGCGGCTCGGGCCAGACACAGCTCGTGGAAACGCTGATGAGCGGCATCGCCGACGAGGTGGTGGACTACATGCTGTTCGTGGACGAGGCGCCGCTGCC
>JANOEV010000425.1:0-7421 GCA_031413695.1 Burkholderiales bacterium | reverse complement strand
CCTCTGTGGCGATGCCATTCAATCTGGTGCGCGCTGACGACGCTCTATAAACAGCGAACAGCCGCTGATCTTTTTTGCCTCGCGTTTGGCATCGGTGAGCGCATTTGCAACGTCATACGCAGATCCATACAACCCGTATGCGACCCGGACCGCGCCTATCGAAATTGTTGGTGTAGGAAGCGCCTGTTTCTCGCCGCTACGGTTATCTGCAATGTAAGTACCTCGTATGAGATCATCGGCATTAAGCAAAGACCGACAAATATGCTCGAATGCCAAAATGACACGCCGCAAGCGAGCTTCCCAGTCACCAGACTGGAGATGGACGATAAAGTCATCGCCGCCGACGTGACCAACAAAGTCGATTGTCGGATCAGCGGCATCGGCAAGTGCCGCGGCAAGACCTCGAATCATTTCGTCGCCCTGCCGGTATCCGTAAAGATCATTAAAGGGTTTGAAATGATCGATATCAACGTACGCAGCGACAAAACTAATCCTCGCGCCGAGCAACCGTTCCACATGTTCATCGATCGGAACGTTGCCAGGCAGCAGCGTTAGTGGATTGGCATAGCGGGCGGTGTTGATTTGCATTTCTGTTAGTTCACGCACTAATGCCTGACCACTGCCGACACCAAGATAGCGTTGTTGCTCGGTAATGATGAACCCAGAGGCAAGATGGCGGCGGTCGGAATCCGTCAACAGTTCACTTAGCGCCGGGACAGTCGTTGACGCCTCCACAATGAGGGGATCATTGTCCATGAATAGCGCGCATGGGCGCTTATCGTAGAGTTCATGCCGGAATGGGCGCGCAAACTCTTGCACAAATCGCGACCGCCTCACCATCCCAACCGGAATGCCATCGACGACGACTGGAATCGCGAAAAGATTGGGATCAGCACTAAATCGCCGCATTAACTCTTCATTGGTTGTGATGACCGAGGCTGGTGCAAGAGGCGACGCAAGTTTGCCGATCCGGGAGCTGAAAATTGGGCTCGCTGGCGCGCTATTCAGTACCGCGATTCGGCGTGATGACATCACTGCCGACGCATCCGGTAGGATAGCCTCAGCTGGAATCTCCGCCGGCCGCCCCAAAAAATATCCTTGGGCATATTCGATACCGAGATCACGAATTGCGAGCAATTCGGCTTCCGTTTCAACTCCCTCCGCAATTACCATTGTGTTGGTAAACTCGCCAATCTGCTGTATGGCGCGAACAAATTGCAGCTTGTAGCTGTCCTCGTGCAACCTGCTGATAAATGCCTTGTCGATCTTGACATAGTCTGGCCGCAATTCGAGCCAAAGCTTCAGACTGGCATATGCCTCGCCAAGATCGTCAATCGCAATTTGAAATCCAATCGAGCGCAGCGTCTCAAGATGAAGCTTGATTCGCGCAAAATTGACAATTGGTTGTGACTCGGTGATCTCCAATACCACTTGGTCAGGCTTAAGGTTCATCCGCTCGAAGAACGTCGTGATTGCATTCACCGTGGGGTCGCCATCAACGATCGACGATGCCAACACATTCAAGAAAAGTTTGCCGCCCAGTCGGCGTTTTGAAAACAGCGATATTGCCCGTCGCTGGCAGTTACGGTCGAGCTGCCCGGAAAGCTGGTTTAGTTCAGCGGCTTCGAAAAGTGCGAGCGGCGATTCAAGAAGTGTACCTACCTCGCCGCGCGTAAGCCCTTCATAGCCGATTATCGATTTGGTGCTCAGTGACACAACCGGCTGGAACAATGTCCGCAAGTTACGTTCGAGAATTGCTTGCTCAAGTTTGTACACATCAGGACGCACGAGTGTAAGCATGTCGATTGGTTCCTTGATTGATTCGTCATTAATACTGGTATGCATAATGTCGACCCCAATTGAGGAAACTCAAGGAACTATTGCGACACTTTAAGATGACATTTTTTTGACACAAAAAAAACGCCGACCAAGGTCGGCGCTTTCACGATCTGCGTCGATGTGCGTATCTAGCCGAAACGACCAGTAATGTAGTCTTCGGTTTCTTTTTTCTTAGGCTTGATAAACAATTCATCCGTGACACCGTATTCAACCAAATCGCCAAGGTACATGTAGGCGGTGTAATCGGAAACACGCGCGGCCTGCTGCATATTGTGGGTGACGATGGCGATGGTGTAGTCATTCTTTAGTTCGTGCAGCAATTCTTCAATTTTTGCCGTCGAGATCGGATCGAGCGCAGAGGTTGGCTCGTCGAGCAATACCACTTCCGGCTTGACCGAAACTGCGCGGGCAATACATAGCCGTTGTTGCTGCCCGCCTGATAACGAAAGGCCGCTCTGACTAAGTATGTCCTTGACCTCGCCCCAGATTGCCGCCTTGTTCAACGCCCATTCAACGCGTTCATCCATTTCCGCCTTTGAAAGCGATTCATAAAGTTTCACGCCGAATGAAATGTTTTCGTAGATGGACATCGGGAAAGGCGTCGGTTTTTGAAACACCATGCCAACCTTTGCGCGCAGCAAATTAACGTCCTGTGATTTATCCAGAACGTTTTTGCCGTTCATCAAAATTTGACCCTCTGCGCGCTGACCGGGGTAGAGGTCATACATACGATTCAGTGTTCGCAGCAGCGTTGATTTCCCACAACCCGATGGCCCGATAAATGCGGTAATTCGGCGCTCCAGAATGTCGAGGTTGATATTTTTTAATCCTTGAAAGCCGCCGTAGAAAAAGTTCAGGTCCCGGATGGAAATTTTCGGCGTGGCGTTTTCAATCACTTCTGGCGTTTGTAGGACGGCGTTCATATTCGTCTCGATATTAGTTAGTGCGCTGGCGGAACACCACACGCGTGATGACGTTGATGGCGAGTACGGTGAAGGTGATCAACATTGCCCCCGCCCAGGCAAGCGAAACCCAGTTTTCAAACGGACTCAGCGCAAATTGATAGATAACAACCGGCAGGTTGGCCATCGGTGCATTCAGGTCAGATGACCAAAACTGGTTGTTCAATGCGGTGAAGAGCAGCGGCGCTGTTTCGCCACTGATGCGTGCGAGTGCCAGCAAAATGCCGGTGATGACCCCACTGCTTACTGCGCGCAAGGCGACCATGGTGATAATCTTCCATTGTGGTGCGCCAAGCGCCGCGGCGGCCTCACGCATGCTCGAAGGCACCAACATGAGCATGGTTTCAGTCGTTCGTATCACAACCGGAATGGCAATGATCGCCAATGCGAAAGCGCCTGCCCACGCCGAGAAATGTTTCACCTGCGCAACGTAAATGGTATAAATGAACAGCCCGACGATGATAGAGGGGGCCGAAAGCAAAATGTCATTGACAAAACGTGTGGTGGGTGCGACCCAACCTCGACTGCCGAATTCAGCAAGGTAAATACCGGCAAGAATGCCAACTGGCGTTGCAATCAGAGTGCCAATGCCCACCATGACAACGCTGCCAAAGATAGCGTTAAGCAATCCGCCGACACTTCCCGGCGGTGGCGTGGTCTGTGTGAAGACCTCGAGGTTCAGGCCGCCGATGCCCTTGATAAAAAGGACGGCCAATATCCACAACAAAAAAATCATGCCAAACGTCATTGCGGCAAGCGCAAGTGTCAACGCCAGACGGTTAATGAACAGGCGTTTTTTATACAAATTGCTGGTCGTCGTCATGTGCGGGCACCTTCACGTTTGGCGAGTTGCATCAACATTACCTTAGCCAGCGCCAGCACTACAAAGGTGATCAGGAACAAAATCAAGCCGACACCAATTAGCGCAGAAATGTGTGCGCCCGGATTTGCTTCGGCAAATTCATTGGCAATCGTTGAGGCGATGGATGCACCAGGCTCAAACAGGGATGCTGCAATTTTTGGCGTGTTGCCGATGACAAACGTGACGGCCATGGTTTCACCCAGCGCACGACCGAGGCCCAACATGGTGCCACCGACCACGCCAACTTTTGTGTAGGGAAGTACGACATTGCGAACCACTTCCCAAGTGGTTGCACCCAGACCGTACGCGGATTCTTTTAATACGTGCGGGACAATCTCGAACACATCGCGCATCACCGACGCAATAAATGGGATCACCATGACGGCGAGAATGATGCCGGCCGCCAACATACCGATACCCATTGGTGCGCCCTGAAACAGGGCGCCGATGACAGGTACGCCGCCAAGGTATTTGGTCAAGGCTGGCTGAACGTATTGGGCAAACAGCGGTGCAAAGACGAACAGACCCCACATACCATAAATGATCGACGGTATTGCAGCGAGTAATTCGACGGCAGTACCGAGCGGACGCTTCAACCAATTTGGGCAGAGTTCCGTAAGGAAAATGGCAATACCCAAGCTGACCGGCAAGGCAATCAACAACGCGATGAAGGAAGTGACAATCGTGCCGTAAATGGCGTTCGCTGCGCCAAATTCCTCGGTCACAGGGTTCCATGCCGAGCTGGTCAAAAAGCTCAGACCGTACTTTTCGAAAATCGGATACGAGCCCCAAATCAATGAGCCGATAATGGCCCCAAGAATCAACAATACGAATAACGCAAAGCTCAATGTCACCTTGCGGAAGACGGCATCTTGAATGCGTTGTCCGGCGGCTTGCGCCAACAGTTTGCGTTCTTGCTCTTCTTTTGACACGTAGGTCTCTTTTTGTGGAGTGCCGGAAAATGTCTCGGCGTTTGCCTCACTCATGGCGATTTCCTCATTCTAACGCGCAGCAAACGGACACTCAAACATGTCACGAAATATCCAAATATACAAGCCGCGACCCAATGCGGGCGTCGCGGCTCATGCCATCAAGTTGATTTACTTCCAGATTGCCTGACCGTTAGCGCCTTTGACTTCGGCTCTCCACACTGCGCGGATCTGGTTTTCGACGCCTGGAGGCATTGGCACATATTCCATTTCGGTAGCTGCCTTGTCGCCGTTGGTAAAGGCCCAGTCGAAAAACTTCATAACAGCGAGACCTTTTTCTGTGTTGGCCTGTGCCTTGTACATCAGAATGAAGGACGCGCCGGTGATCGGATAGCTGTCTTTACCAGGTTGGTCCGTTAGAACAACGCCCATGCCAGGGGTTTTTGCCCAATCCGCGCCAGCTGCGGCGGCTTGGAACGTTGCGTCATCCGGCTGTACAAAATTGCCCGCCTGATTGCGCAACTGCGTATGTGACATTTTGTTTTTCTTGGCATACGCGTACTCTACGTAACCAATTGAGCCCTTGATGCGCTGTACGTATGCCGAAACGCCTTCATTGCCCTTGCCGCCCACACCCTCTGGCCACGACACCGCGTTACCTACGCCGACTTTGGTTTTCCATTCCGGGCTTACTTTCGAGAGGTAGTCGACAAACAGGAAGGTTGTGCCTGAGCCGTCTGACCGGCGAACAACCGTGATTGGATCTGCTGGCAACTTCAATGTTGGGTTCAACGCGGTAATTGCCGCGTCGTTCCACATTTTGATTTTGCCTAGGTAAATATCGGCGACGACCGGCCCGGTCAAACGCATTGCACCTGGGGCGATTCCCTCAATATTCACAACTGGCACAACGCCGCCAATAATGGCTGGAAATTGGATGAGGCCATCTTTATTTAGTTGCTCGCCGCTCAAAGGTGCGTCAGTCGCGCCAAAGTCAACGGTCTTCGCCTGAATCTGGCGAATACCTGCGCCAGATCCGATTGACTGGTAATTCATATTGAAGTTGGAGACTTTTTTGTATTCTTCCGCCCATTTTGCGTAAATTGGGAATGGGAAGGTTGCGCCCGCGCCGGTAATGTCTACTGCAGAGGCTGCTGTCGCCAGCACCATGCCGGCAGTGGCAACAAATCCTGCCATGTATTTATTGAGTTTCATTGTTGATTCTCCGTTGGTGAAAAATAAGTCGTTTTTTGTAATTGACGTCCCTGAATGGTAACAACTTTACAAGCCGAATATGACAGCGACATGACAGGCGTCGCTCGCAATAACGCATTGATTTAAAAAGGGAAAGTAAATATCCTTGAATCTGAATGATCCGGTCTTTGGGGTTGGGATGTATCCGTCGTTTTGTTTCTTCAGGCACCCCGACATTGACTGTCATCAAAACTTCACGACAATTGGCAAGAATTGGCCATGGATCTCATTTTGTGGCGGCATGCGGACGCTGTTTCATCAGACGACGATGACCATGCGCGCAAACTTACCGGCAAGGGCCGCAAACAGGCTGCGCAAATGGCGGCATGGCTGGATCGGCACCTCCCTGATAGCGCGCGCGTCATTTCCAGCCCGGCAATTCGTGCCGTTGAGACCGCCGAGGCGCTGGCCAATAAATACGGACGCAAGTTATCAATCAACCCGACGCTTGGGTCTGATGCAGCGCCAACACAGCTGCTGATCGCGGCCGGTTGGCCAGACAATCGGCATCCCGTTGTGATTGTGGGGCATCAACCCGCGCTCGGCAGGCTTGCATCCTTCCTGCTGTTTGGCGAAGAACAAAACCTCACGATTCGAAAAGCGTCGATCTGGTGGTTGACCAACCGTGCGCGCGAAGAACTTGGCGAATCAAAGGAAGCCTACCCGGTTTCGCTGCGCGCCGCAGTCTGTCCGGATCTCTTGTAGCGACAACGGTGGTTTGCGTTTTGACTGCCGCACCGGCATTGCAAAGCGTGTTTGCCAACCCGCAATACGACAATCTTCCGGACGACTGCGATTTTGGCTCTGGCCTGAAGCGCTACGCCGGCAGCGGCAGCGGCAATTGGTTCGAGGGTTGCTCAGTGATGGCAAGCAGATGCCGGTCCCGCCAGGCTTCAATGTCATGCCAATAGATCAGTTTGATTTCGCCCTCATGCGTTTCGACCAGTGCGGAAAGACTCTCAACCCAGTCACCGTCATTGCAGTAGGTGATGCCGTCAATGTCGCGAATCTCAGGGCGGTGAATGTGGCCGCATACAACGCCGTTCATGCCACGATTTTTCGCCTCACGCGCCACCGCTTCCTCAAATGCATTGATGTAGCTGACGGCATTTTTTACGCGATGTTTCAGGTATTGCGAAAGCGACCAATATGGCAGGCCAATACGTCGCCGCAGGTGATTCAACGCGCGATTCATTTCCAGAGACAATCCGTACAACCAGTCACCTACGTGCGCCAGCCATTTGGCGCATTGCACGACGGCATCAAATTGGTCACCGTGGATGATGAGGAACCGCTTGCCGTCTTTTGTGACGTGTATGGCTTCATCGACAATGGTAATGTCGCCAAACGCCAAGCCGATAAATTGCCGGGCAAATTCATCATGATTGCCCGCCACAAACGTCACGCGTGTGCCTTTGCGCGCTTTGCGTAGTATTTTTTGCACCACATCATTGTGGTGCCCGTGCCAATACCATTTGCGCGCGCCAGCTGCCAGCCGTCAATGATGTCGCCGACCAGATATAACTCTTTCGACTCGGTGTGCTTTAGAAACTCCAACAACAACTCGGCTTGACA
>JANOEV010000424.1:0-11263 GCA_031413695.1 Burkholderiales bacterium | reverse complement strand
ACATCACCAGAAATTATCAATTCCACAAAACCCAGGCTTTAACACCCAAATCCCGCTTCACCTTCAAATCCCCATCAACAGCAGGCCCCAAAATACCAGAGCACCCACCTCAATCGGTTGTCACGTTTTTAAAGAACAATTTGGAAACCACTGGTTGCGGGGGTAGGATTTGAACCTACGACCTTCGGGTTATGAGCCCGACGAGCTGCCAGACTGCTCCACCCCGCGCCCGCAAAATACTGTTATTTCCAGTCCAAAACAAAAAATTACATTCGTTTTGAAGAACCGCAATTATACGCATACTTTTCGACCTCTGGCAAATCTTCTTAACTTTTATCTGCATTAATTGCAGGCCGAGGTCGTCAATAAAATGCCGGGAATCGTTATGTACTTGATTTGATATGCCCTACAGCACCCGATCACACCCGCCAAACGGATTTTTTACCCCGATTTATGGATCAATTCACAACAATTGCAGTCGCGCTTGGGCTTGCATGGGCAAGCGGTATCCGTCTTTATGCCGTCTTGTTTCTTGTCGGGCTGACAGGGCATTTCCAATGGCTCGACTGGACGCTGCCGCCAAGCCTACATTTACTGTCGCACCCGATTGTGCTGGTTACCACCGGCACGTTGTTGATCGTGGAATTCTTCGCCGACAAAATCCCCGGCATTGACACGGTTTGGGACCTAATTCATACCTTTATCAAAATCCCGGCCGGCGCATTGATTGCAGCCGGCCTGATCGGCGCGGGCGATGGCCCGGCTTGGGCGCTTGCTGCCGGCCTGCTTGGCGGCAGCATCACCGCAGGCAGCCATTTTTTGAAGACGGGCAGCCGCGCGGCAATCAATACATCGCCCGAGCCGGTAAGCAATTGGCTGGCGTCGTTTACCGAAGATGCGCTTGTGTTATCGGGGCTTTGGCTGGCTTTTCAGCATCCGCTGGTTTTCCTGCTGTTGCTTGCGCTATTCATGTTGCTGGTGATTTGGCTGATCCCCAAAATATGGCGACTGCTCACCCGGGTTGCAAAGCGCCTGATTCCGCATGGCGGTCCGGCAACATAACGGCGCGTCAATCAACGGTACGGCGGTCCAGCAGCGCTTGCGCCAGCGTATTGGCGTCAACATACTCCAGCTCACCGCCAACCGGAAGGCCCCGCGCAATCCGTGTAACCCTGATTCCGTCCTCGGCAAACAATTCACTGATGTAGTGGGAAGTTGCCTCACCTTCGACGGTGAAGTTGGTCGCGAGAATCACCTCACCGACGACACCATCACGAACACGCTTCGCCAGACGATCCAAATGGATTTCTTTTGGGCCAATGCCGTCAAGCGGCGACAACCTGCCCATCAGGACAAAATACAGCCCGCGATAGGTTTGCGTCTGCTCCATCATCAACAAATCGCTGGGCGATTCAACCACGCAAAGCAACGAACGATCACGCTTGCCATGTGCACAGATCTCGCAAATCTCAGCTTCGGTAAAGGTGTTGCACATTGCGCAATGCTTGATGCGCAAGACCGCCGCACGCATCGCATCTGCCAGACGACGCGCGCCGTCTTGATCACGTTGCAGCAAATGAAACGCCATTCTTTGCGCGGATTTTGGCCCCACGCCCGGCAGGCAGCGTAACGCCTCAATCAGTGTGGCAAGGCTTGTCGGCCCGGCTGGTCCGGATGGTGCCGTCACGGCAATGGGTCAGAACGGCAGCTTGAAACCCGGCGGCATGCCCATGCCCTGGGTAAAGCCGCTCATTTTTTCCTGGCTGACGGATTCAGCCTTGCGTACCGCATCATTTACCGCGGCAGCGATCAAATCCTCCAGCATCTCGCGATCATCCATTACTGACGGATCGATAGACACACGCTTCACATCATTTCGGCAAGTCAACGTGACCTTTACCATGCCGCCGCCGGCCGCACCTTCAACCTCAACGGTCGCCAGCTGCTCTTGTGCCCGCTTCATGTTTTCCTGCATTTGTTGCGCCTGCTTCATCAGCGCCCCAAGGCCGCCCTTTGGAATCATTGCATTCTCCCTAATTCATTCCGACTTTTTTTGATCGATCAACCATTTGCAGGGCGGATTGCGGCGCGATCAACCGTCGCGCCGAACTCATCCACCAGGTTCTTGATAAAAGGATCGCTGGCGATTGATTCTTCCGCCGCCTGTTGGGCATCGCTGCGGGCGCGGTCCTCAACGGCGGCAAGACTTGCGCCGCCCGAGTGTCCGGTTGGACCGCCAATACCAACGGAAATCCTCAGGTTGGCGCCGAGCAACGGCAACAGCTCCGCCTTCAATTTATCCTGATATTTTTTGTCCGCCAAGTGTTTATGCGCCTCCGGCACCGTCAACGCCAACACGCCATCGAGATGGGAGACCAGTGCCGCCTGCCGCGCCAACAAACCCGCCATACCGGTCAGGCTCCGGCTGGCGACAAATGTTGGCCAATCGCCGATATCGGTTGAACCACCGGCGCCCGGGGCCACATAGGGCATTGAGCGCTCGCTGGCGACAGTGGTGGTCGCGGGATTACGATTGCTCTCAGACATCTCCTTGGCGACGACATGGTTTTTCGCTTTTTCCGTCAAGCCGGCACTTGACTCAATCTTGCGTGGTCCGGTGGTGGCCGGCGACACCGCATTCTGTCCGGCTGATCCTGTGTCAGCCGCTAAAAACGCAATGGCGCGTAACATTGTCATCGAAAAACCTGCTTGTTCGTCCGGTGCAAGGTGCAAATCGCGGCGACCCAGCAAAATGATCTGGTATATCAGCTGCACGTCATCAACGCTGAATCGTCCGGCGAGCGAAACCATGGTTTGTGCGTCCTGCCCGTCGACCGCATCCGGTCCCACTGTTTGCACCAGCGCAAGCTTCGCAACGACCGAAGCGAGCTCCTTGAGTGTCAGCTCAAACGAAATTGCCCGCGAGGAAATTGCCTCAATCTCGGCGACCAATGCCCTGGCATCGCGCGCCGCGATGTGTTCGAGAAGGGAGAACAGATATGTTTGATCCAGTGCACCGAGCATGATGGCCACGTCGGATGCCTTTACGGCACCGGCGCCGTATGCAATGGCTTGGTCCAGCAGCGACAGCGCATCGCGCGCACTGCCTTCCCCGGCGCGCCCGATCATTTCGAGCGCCGGCTTGTCATAGGTAATTTTTTCAACAGCCAAAATATTACCGAGATGTTCAGCCAACAATGCAGGCGCGAGGTTGCGCAGGTTAAATTGCAAACAGCGCGACAACACAGTGATCGGCAACTTTTGCGGATCAGTTGTCGCCAAAATAAATTCAACATGCGCCGGCGGCTCTTCAAGCGTCTTCAGCATGGCGTTGAATGCCGATTTCGAGAGCATGTGCACTTCGTCGATGATATAAACCTTGTAGCGCCCGGATACCGGCGCATATTGCGCGGTTTCGAGCAACTCGCGCATCTCATCGACCTTGGTATTGGTCGCGGCGTCAACTTCGAGTAGATCCACAAACCGCCCCGAATCGATCTCTGTGCAGGCTCTGCACACCCCGCAGGGGGTGGAAGTCATCCCGCCTTTGCCGTCGGCGCCAATACAATTGAGTGCCTTGGCCAAAATCCGCGCCAGCGTTGTTTTACCGACACCGCGTGTTCCGGTGAACAAATAGGCGTGATGGATGCGGTTGGTATCAAGCGCATTGGTCAGCGCCTTGACCACGTGCTCCTGCCCGACCACATCCTGGAATCTGCGTGGCCGCCATTTGCGGGCGAGGACTTGATGGGACATAGCGGTGGCGTTTGTAGGCAGTGGTTTTGTCTGCCGGCAGCCAACAAACGGCATGCTGACGGCTAACGTCAGCGGACAAAACGCAGGATGCAATTTTATCCGCACAATAAGTGTGGCGAGCCTTACCCCGGCACTCCAACAAACCCGCTTTGGCTGCTTCGTTCCCGACCTGACCAGATTCACAAGCGTTGGATGCGGGGGGACCCGCCACCGCTGATTTTACAATGCAATCATGACCAAACCCATAAAATTCTTAAACGCGATGATTCAGCGGCAGGTACGAAAACCACAAAACATGTCGTTTCGTTCAGGCGTATAAAAATTACGGTACTGAGGGTATTTCAGGCGCGGATGTGTCGCAAACGACCCTCCCTTGAGAACAAAGTGCGGCAGTCCATTTTCAATGAACCAAGGCGCGGAATATTCCGCATAAGGGCCTGCAACAAACCCTGGGAATGGTGAAAAGACTGAGCTGGTCCACTCCCAGACCTGTCCGGTAGATTGCAAAAACAGAGAAGACGTCGGGCCGCCGCACGTCGCGGCATACTCCCACTCCGCCTCGGTCGGCAGGCGCCGTCCATGATCGCGTGCATATGCAGCCGCTTCGACTTGTGAAACATGCACTGCCGGAAAATCATTTTCAGATGCCGCGCGAATCGAACCACCTGCCTGCCATGACGCAAAAGACGCCGCCGACACTGGCAGGGCGTCGATCTCAAACGGCGCAACGCTGACACGATGGTGAGGCATTTCATTGTCAAACTTGAATTGCCGCAGGCTGGCCCCCAGCATCAATTCGCCGCCGGGGAAACTGAACGTATCTTGCATCCCACCTGAGTACGAATGGGTGCGGACTGCAGACAAAAAGCCGGGCAATGGCAAGCCGACCACTTTTAGCGTCATCGCCAACGCCTCGGCGTGCATATCCTCATGCAGCAATACCAATTGGAAAAGCGGCAGCTTTGCGCCGTCATCGTTGGCAAGCGCGGACAACACCCGATCCAACGACGCCTCCATAAATGCCAGACAACCCGCCTTACTTGGATAGCGATTTGTCCATCGCGCCGCATGCGGAACCCAGTTTGAATTAAAAAGGTCGTCCGCATTGACAAGCAGCGAAGGCGTGCGCATTCCGTCCAAATCATCAGGCTGCCAGCGCACACCGAAAAATTCCGCAAAATATGCGATATGGGATAACTCCCACAATGGCGGATTGATCACCGCTTTGCACGGAAATTCGGCCGGCACCCAGTATGCCGCGGGCAGGTCGGCGTACAGCGCTAACGTATACTGACGCTGGGCAATCAACGCATCGCGCAAAGCCGGTTTTTCGGTTGGAATATTCAAGTCAGGAAAACGTGCCAAAAATGTTGAGCCGTGAAAGTCTGCTTATTATCACGCCCTACCTCGCTGATGCCAACAACGGTAATTGGCGAACAGCACAACGCTGGCAAAAACTGTTGAGTCCGCAATACAGGGTCACGCTGCAATCTGGCCTGGATACCAACAAAGACTTCCGGCCGGACGTGGTGATCGCCCTGCATGCGCGCCGCAGCCACTCCGCAATTTTGGCGGTAAAGAAACACCTGCCGGGAGTTCCGCTGGTAGTCGTGTTGACCGGCACGGACCTATATCGCGATATCACCGAATCCGCCGAGGCCAATCAATCATTGGCCCTCGCCGAGGCGCTCATTGTCCTGCAGGAAGACGCCATCCGCCATGTGCCGACCCTGCACCGGCGCAAGACCCATGTGGTGTTCCAATCGGCTGCGCCGCTGGTTCCCGCCACCAAACCAGGCGGGCGGCTCGCCTGTGTTGTGGTCGGACATTTGCGGGCGGAAAAATCTCCGGAAACAATTTTTGATGCGGCGGAAATCTTGGCGGACCAGCCGAACATCCGCATCACCCATATCGGGCAACCGCTCGACAAAACACTAGCCACGCGCGCTGCCGAAATGACCCAACAACAGCGAAACTATCATTGGGTGGGCGCGCTGCCCCACGGGCTGACAAGGGCGGCGATCAAACGCGCGCATTTGTTGATTCACCCATCAATCATGGAGGGCGGTGCAAACGTGATCGTCGAGGCAATCACTGCAGGTACACCTGTCGTCGCCTCCAAAATGTCCGGCAACGTTGGCATGTTGGGCGCGGACTATGCGGGCTATTTCCCCGTCGGCGATGCAGCCGCGCTTGCCGCGCTGTTACGCCGGTGTTTGTCCGAGCAAAATTTGCTCACACGACTCAATACCGCATGCCAGGCGCGCGCCACAATGTTCACACCTGCTGAAGAGACCAAACGACTGTTGAATATTATTGCCGGCTTGACCCGCAGACGCTAACCGCGTGCGCGAATCCGAAAATAGCCAATCGACATTGCTTGCGGGCGGTGCTATTGCGCGTAAAACACCCAAAATTCAGCGGCGGGATTTGTCCAACACTTGATCTCGGTGAATCCAGCCGCATTGAGCATGGCTTCAAACTCACCACGGTCATATTTGTAGGAATTTTCAGAGTGAATCTTGTCGCCCGCAGAAAATTTCCGCGGCTGGTGATCAATTTTGACCATTTGATCCACCGTCGCCTCGAGATGCATTTCGATGCGCCCCTCGGTTGCGTTGTAAAACCCGATGTGGCGCCACGCGGCAATATCAAAATTGCAGTCCAGCAAACGATTGATATGTCGTAGCACATTCAGGTTGAACGCCGCCGTCACCCCTAATGCATCGTCATACGCCGCATCGAGTCGGGCTTTGTCTTTTTTGGCATCGACACTTATCAGCAGCCCGCCGCCCAGCTGATCCGGACCCTGTTCGATTATTTTGTGAATCTGCCGCAAAAAGTGGGTTGCAGCGTCTGGCGAAAAATTGCCAATTGACGACCCTGGATAAAAAACCGTTAATTTCCCGGACAACAACTCTTCAGGAATAACCAACTGTTGCGAAAAATCCGTCGCCAAGCCAACCATTTCGGTCGTCGGAAAATCCGCGGCCATGTTGCCCAACGCATTCGCTAGCGATGGTCCCGCAATATCAACTGCGAGATACCGTTGTGGCGAAAAATGGGGCAACCAACCCAACGCCTTGTTGCAATCGCCGGCACCGAGATCAATAAAGGTCCCGCCCTTTCCAACCAGACCGGTGATTTGGCCACGGAATTGCTCGAAAATGGCACGTTCAGTTCGCGTCGGGTAATACTCATCCAGCTGGCAAATTGCGCCATACAGGGCACATCCCTGCTCGTCATAGAAGTATTTGGGTTCAATCGACGCGCTTGCGGCGCGCAGTCCGTCGATCAAACGCGACCGTTCGGCCTCGTGATCAACCTTCAATTGATTGATAATACGAATACTTGCGGCACTCATTGATTCATTGCCATATTGTTGGTAAGTTAAGCATTGCTGGTAACGACTAATATAAGGTTAAGTCAGGCGGTTTCGGTAATACGTTTTTTTTATCACTTCGGTTGCACCAATCCACAACTCAATTATTGGAGATTCCTCATGCTCAGCTTTTCTTCCTCCAGGACAATCCGCTCGCTTCTGACGTGCGCATTGTTCGCATTTGGCGCAGGCGCATTTGCACAACAGGTCTTTCGTGTAACCACCATTCCCGAAGAAGCGGCAACGGAACAAATCCGAAAATTTGGACCGATTGCACAGTATCTCGAGAAAAAACTTGGCGTCAAAGTTGAATTTATTCCGGTGACCGACTACCCGGCGGCCGTCGAAGCGATGGTCAATAAAAAAGTTGATCTGGTCTGGTTTGGCGGATTCACTTACGTTCAAGCCAGCATCCGCTCCAAAGGAAAGGTCATCCCGATCGCGCAGCGCGAGGAAGACACCAAATTTCAGTCGGTATTCATCACTAAAACCGACTCAGGCATCAAGAAACTTGATGATCTGAAAGGCAAACAGGTCTCGTTCGGCTCTGCATCGTCAACGTCGGGCCATTTGATGCCGCGCAGTTTCTTGTTGCAAGCCAAGATTGACCCCGAGAAAGACTTCAAACGCATCGCCTACTCCGGCGCACACGACGCAACCATTGCATCGGTCGTCAGCGGCAAGGTTGACGCCGCCGCGCTCGACATTACCGTATGGAAGAAGTTTGTGACTGAGAACAGAGTTGACACCAAGGCCGTCGATGTTTTCTACACCACCCCCGGCTATTTCAACTACAACTGGGCCGTGCACGCCGATATGCCGGCTGACCTGCGCGCAAAAGTGACCAAAGCGTTAACCGACCTTGACCCGGCCACACCTGAGGGCGCTGAAATCCTCAAACTCAACCGCGCAACACGCTATATCCCGACCAAGGCTGAAAATTACAAGGGTATCGAAGACGCGGCCCGCAGCGCCGGCCTGTTGTAGCGGAAGGATTTTCCTTGAAACTCAGTACCGAGCGCCTAGGCGCCCGCCATCCGGCGGCGCGCGCAGGCGCGCCTGACGCTTTGCGCGATGCGACGATCCGCATCGCAAGCGGCGAGCACGTCGCCATCATCGGCCCGTCCGGCGCCGGCAAAACCACCCTGCTGCACGCGCTTGCCTGTGCGTTGCGACCGAGCACCGGCCTTGTGACGGTGGATGACAGCGATCCGTGGCAGGTTGCGCGGCGGGACTTGCAGACAATTCGTGGCCGCTTGTATTTGGCACCGCAACTTCCCCCGCTGCCGCCACGTCAACGGGTGGTGACGTCGGTTCTGGCGGGAAGCCTGCCGGCGATGGGGTTTTGGAAAAGCATCAGGTCGCTGCTGTATCCGCAAAACATTGCCGGTGCATACGCCGCGCTTGCCAAATTTGATTTGGGCGAAAAACTATTTGATCGTGTCGATCGCCTGTCGGGTGGTGAACGGCAAAGGGTAGGTTTGGCCCGCGCGCTGGTTTCCCCGGCAGGGCTGTGGCTGATCGATGAACCGCTCTCCGCACTCGACCCAACACGCGCAAAGCAGGTGATGGACACCCTGATCGGCGAAGCGCGCGATCGCAATGTCACCCTGGTCATGACGTTGCATCAGGTCGATGTGGCGCTTGCCCGCTTTCATCGCATCATTGGTTTGCGCGACGGTTTGGTCGCGTTTGATTTGCCCGCACACGAGGTAACGTCCGGACGACTGACCGAATTGTATGCGCAGCACGAGGACGAACTCCACGGCCCTGCGCCGGTCGGCGACCGGGTCGACGAACCACCGCCCAATCCGCCAGTCATGCATTGCCGCTAGCGCTCATGTCGTCTGTTCCGTCATCATCCCGACCCACCGCGCCCAATCGTGACCCGGCATGGATCGGACGGGTTTTCTGGATGTCGCTTGCGGTCGTTTTGTTGTGGCCGTTGATGGTGGCAACCGAATTCAAACCGTGGGCGTTGTTCGACGCACAAAGCCGCAAGTCGTCGTTGCGCTTTCTCATGGATTTTTTTCCGCCGGTTGCCAATCGCGAATTTTTGGTATTGGTGGCAAAAGAAACCTGGCGCACCGTCGCCATCGCAACGGCCGGCATGACCCTCGCCATGGTACTTGCCGTTCCCCTCACCCTGCTATCAACCAGCGCGCTATCCATCTCAGCACTGACCGGCAGAATGGCGGCGCTACCGTTTGTGTTCCGGCAGTTTATCCGTCTGGTGTTGATACTGTTGCGCAGCGTTCCCGAACTCGTTTGGGCGCTCATTTTTGTACGTGTCGTCGGTCTCGGCCCGACAGCCGGCGTACTGGCCATTGCCCTGACCTATGGTGGCATGCTCGGCAAGGTCTATGCGGAGATTCTGGAAAGTGGCGATGCCCACGCCACCCAAACGCTCTTGCGTAACGGCAGCGGAAGACTCCAGGCGTTTTTTTACGGGTTGCTGCCGCAGAACGCCGCGGAGATCACGTCCTATACAGTCTATCGTTGGGAGTGTGCAATCCGCTCTTCCGTGGTGTTGGGTTTTGTCGGCGCCGGCGGACTCGGTCAGCAAATGGACAATTCGATGAAAATGTTCAACGGCGGCGAAGTCGCAACCATGTTGATCGTGTTCATCCTGTTGGTTGCATTGGCCGACCGCGTCAGCAGCTGGCTGCGCAAGGAGATTGGCTGATGTCCGCGCGTCCTTCCCCACCCCATCTTCGTCCAAACCCGATATTTGACGCGCGTTGCCGCGCCTGCTGGTTCACGGCCGCACTGGTCGCGCTGATCGTTGTGAGTTTTTGGAGTTTGAATCTCGACTGGGGCCATTTTTTTTCGCGGCAAGCGGCAACCAGCATGGGGGCAATTGTCGGTGAATTTTTCCCACCCGATTTGTCGCTGCCGTTTCTGGCCAAGCTATGGGTAGGCGTGATTGAAACGTTTTCCATGTCATTGCTCGGGACGGTCATGGCAATGGTGATGGGGATCGCCATCGCACTACCGGCGAGCGCCATCGATCGTCCCGAGGAAAATGCCGGTGGCATGGCTTGGGTGCGCCAACCAACACGTTTGTTATTGAATGTGTTGCGCTCAATTCCCGAGCTGGTTTGGGCGGCGTTATTGTTGATATCCGCCGGGTTAGGTCCTTTTGCCGGCACACTTGCGCTGGCGTTTCACACCACCGGCGTATTGGGGCGATTGTTTGCCGAGGCGATTGAAAACGCCCCGCCCGGCCCTGCATTCGCCTTGCGCGCACAAGGTGTGTCAAACACACGCATCTTCTTCTACGCGACCCTGCCGCAGGTATTGCCGCAAATCATGTCCTACACCCTGTATCGCTGGGAAAACAATATCCGTGCCGCCGCCGTGCTGGGTGTTGTTGGTGCCGGCGGATTGGGACAGTTGCTGTCATTCCATATGGGTTTGTTTCATATGAACAAAACCGCAACCATCCTACTTGCCATGATTAGCTTGGTGGCACTGGTTGATTTCGCAAGCTACGTACTACGGCGATTGATGTCGCGGTAGAAAATCATCACGAAATGAATCGCCAGCATCGGCGGACGTTTTCAATGCTTTTTGGCTGAAGATGTCCGTCGATAAAGCGTCTTCAAATTTGCATCGGCGCAGGGATTCGGTCACGTTCCGCGTCGGCGGAGCCGGAAGTCCTTCGGTTCGCGCGGCACAAACCGAAACAGTTCGGTTCGCGAAACCCCGCACTCACCCCACGGTGCGGCGGCCTGCGGCATCGCCGGCACCTTTCGAATCCCGCACGCGAGCCAAACTTTTGGCTCGCTCTTCTCCGCCAATAAAAAAGCCCCTCACGGGGCTTAATTATTGGCGGAGAAGGCGGGATTCGAACCCGCGGTAGGCTATGAACCTACGCACGCTTTCCAGGCGTGTGACTTAAACCACTCATCCACCTCTCCTATACATCTAAAATACAGCTTACCACTACAGCTATTTTAACGCATCCAACTACCATTTTCACTCATCACACAAAATCAACTTACCGACTCAATATGCGTCTCAACACATAGCTCGTTAAATCAACTAAGGCAACAAGCAAAATCATGGCGGTTAGGATAGTGGCGGTTTTATTCATTTGGAATAGTCCCATATGAAACGAGA
>JANOEV010000423.1:0-3182 GCA_031413695.1 Burkholderiales bacterium | reverse complement strand
ATCGTGCAAGCAGGCCGCGCGGCTGATGAGTGTCCGCCGCGACCGTTCTCTTGAGCCGTCGGAAGAGGAGACATTGCGGGCGCATTTGTACGAGTGTCTGAACTGTCAGGCCTTTGACCGGCAACTGGATTTGTTGTCGGCCCTGGCCAGACGTTATGCCGCCAGCGGGGCAACGGTCGAGCCAGATCCAACAGATTGAATCAAGGCGGCGTATCACCAAGCCGTTCAACGCCTGCGGTGCCACCGGCCGCATCGACAAACAGAATGGCGCGTTCGTTTGAGACAAGTGTCACGGGTAATTACCAAGTCGAATGGATCTCATTTGCAGGCGATCATGGTGCCGCCCGTGGACCACGATTACAATTTTACGTTTTATTGCGCGGACTGCGTTTTCGCCGGCATGTCGTTTCCCACGTCGAGTATCAATTCCACGCCGCCGTCGGCAGTTGCGCGCCAGACCGTGAAGCTGTGCGCGACCACACCATTGCCTGTTTCAGGGCGAATCTCAAACAAACGGTAGACCAGATCGTTGCTTGATGCGACACCACTGACGGCGGCGACACCGGCCAGCCGGTGGCGGGTCCATTGTGCGTCGAGTTTGTCAATGGCCGCGCGTCCGACACGAGGCGCCGATCGATCACGGTAAAAGCGGATGTCGGCGGCCGCAAACGATTTGACCGCGGTACTGTAGTCGGTTGTGGAAACCTTGTCGGTAAAGCGTTTGATGGTTGCATCAACGGCGGCAGGTGTTGCGCGGTGCATTGTTGTCGCCGGGGTCAGCAAAAATGCATCGGTGCCGCTGGCGTCGGGATGTGAAATGCCGGTATCAAACGCGAGCATCCAACGACCAGCAGCGTTGCGTTTCCATAGCGATGTGAAATGCCCGTAGGCTGGTGGTGTGGCAGGATTGGTGCGCGACAGAATGCGCCAAGGCCCGCTGGTGATGCCAATATCGCCGCTCGCCGCTGCGTAGGCAAAGCTAGGGCGCCAGTTGAGTTCAATCGGGGGTATCGGGCGCGCAGCCATGAAGGCGGCACCGGCAACCGGGCCGGGGCGCAATAAAATGCCATCGGTACCGAGCGCACGGATAAACGCCTGCCGCATATCCGTCGCAACGGCGTGCGCCGCAAATTCGCTTTCGGCCGCGACCAGGGACGCGACCGGTGGCGGCGGTTCCGACGCAGCAGCGGCAAAATGAAAAAATCCCGACAGCGTCACGGCGGCCAGACAATTCCGCTGGATGGACATTTTTACCTCCACACTGAAATTGAAACCGCGCAAAATCGAAACTGCCCGATGGGCGGCCGTGCGCAGCCAAAAATGCCTGAAAACCGCCGCCAAATAAGGCGGTTTAAATTACAAAACGTAGCGCGCCAGATCTTCACTTTGTGCCAGTGCCGCCAGTTTTTCGTCGACGTACCCGGGTGTGATGATGAACGACGGCGACTTTGCGGCTGCGTCAAAACTGACGTCCTCGAGCAATTTTTCCATCACGGTATAAAGTCGCCGCGCGCCGATGTTTTCGGTTTTTTCATTCACCGCAAACGCAATTTCGGCCAACCGGCGCACCGTCTCTTTTGGAAATTCAAGCGCCACATTTTCAGTGTTCAGCAGTGCCTGGTATTGTTTGGTCAGACAGGCGTCGGTGTTGGTCAGGATCGCTTCAAAATCCTCCACCGACAGTGATTGCAGCTCGACACGAATCGGCAGGCGGCCCTGTAATTCCGGAATCAGGTCGGACGGCTTGCACAAATGGAATGCGCCCGATGCGATGAACAGAATATGGTCGGTTTTGACCATGCCGTATTTGGTTGATATGGTGGTGCCCTCGACCAGCGGCAACAAGTCGCGCTGCACACCCTGCCTTGATACATCCGCACCCTGGTGTTCCGAGCGGCTGGCAATTTTGTCGATCTCATCCAAAAAAACGATACCGTTCTGCTCGACATTCTTCAGCGCGTCGAGTTTTGTCTCCTCGTCGTTGACCAGCTTCATCGCCTCTTCATCGGTCAACAACCGCAGGGCCTCTTTCACCACCACCTTGCGGGTCTGTTTGCGGCCGGGGCCCATGTTCTGAAACATGCCCTGAATTTGCTGGGTCAGGTCTTCCATGCCGGGCGGGCCGAAAATTTCCATTGACGCCGGCAGGGCGGATACCTCGATTTCGATTTCGCGATCATCCAGCGCACCCTCACGCAGCATCTTGCGAAATTTTTGGCGCGTCGCATTGTCATTGTCCGCGTTGCTGTCGGTTGCCGCCTTGCCATAAAAATCAAACTGGCGCGCCTGCGGCAGCAAAACGTCGAGCACCCGCTCCTCGGCGCTGTCGGCGGCCAGATGACGCATCTTTTGTGATGCCGCCTCACGCGCATCCTTGATGGCGGACTCAACCAGGTCGCGGATAATGGTATCGACGTCGCGGCCGACATAACCAACCTCGGTAAATTTTGTCGCCTCGATCTTGATGAAAGGTGCATTGGCCAGCTTCGCCAGACGCCGCGCAATCTCGGTCTTACCCACGCCGGTCGGTCCGATCATGAGGATATTTTTCGGCGTGATTTCTGTCCGCAATGGTTCGGCAACCTGTCCACGCCGCCAGCGGTTGCGCAACGCAACGGCCACGGCGCGTTTGGCCGCCGCCTGTCCGACGATGTGCTTGTCGAGTTCGATGACAATTTCTTTTGGGGTCAGCATTTTTTTGTGAAGAAGTGATGGGGGTGAACGCCTAACGCGCAACGCCAAACGTCCAACGTCCTATTCCAATACCTCAATCGTGTGTTGCTGATTGGTGTAAATACAAAGATTGCCGGCAATGGTGAGCGATTTCTTGACGATATCAACCGGGGTGAGCTCGGTGTTTTGTAACAACGCAAGTGCGGCGGCGTGTGCGTACGCACCGCCCGAGCCGATCGACAACAAGCCGTGTTCGGGTTCGAGCACGTCGCCGTTACCGGTGATAACCAGCGAGGTCTCGCGATCTGCCACGGTCAACATCGCTTCAAGGCGACGCAACACCCGGTCGGTGCGCCAATCCTTGGTCAGTTCAATGGCCGAGCGCATCAGGTTGCCGTTGTGTTTTTCAAGCTTGGACTCAAAGCGCTCGAACAAGGTAAAGGCATCCGCAGTCGCACCGGCAAACCCGGCAAGAATTTGTTCGTTATATAACTTGCGGACTTTGCGCG
>JANOEV010000422.1:0-10380 GCA_031413695.1 Burkholderiales bacterium | reverse complement strand
GTCAACCGACCAAAAAAAAGCCCACCATGTTGGTGGGCTTTTTGTTTTGACCGATGCGATAACGGGTTACTTTTTAACTTCCCCCGCTGCGGCTTGCTTTGCGACCTTGGCAAAATCACCGGCCTTGATAAAGGTGATCTTGGCCGGGTCAATGTATTTACGGAACGCAGCGGAAACGTCCTCCGCCTTTAAAGCCTCGATCTTTGCTTCGATTGCCGCGTTGAACGCATAGGTACGGCCCAGATACGCGTTTGATGCGAGGCCGCCCGCGAGGCTGCCGTCCTGGGCGCGGCTTTGCAAGCGCTGCTGAAGCACACCCGACTTGGCGGCGACGACTTCGACCAACGTGAAGCCATCCTTCAAGGCTTTGTTTACTTCGTCCTTGAACGCCAACTCAACCTTTTCGGTGTTTTGTGGTGCGGAAATCGCGAAACCCGTCCACGACGCACCGCGATCGGTCGAACCAACACTGAGTCCCGAGCCGGCACCATAACTCAAACCATCCTTCACCCGAATACGCGCAACCAACCGCGCATCAAAACCAGATTGCCCCATGATGTAATTGGCGATCAACAAGGCAGGATAGTCGGGATCGGTATCTTGCATATTGATGTTGACCCGCGCCAGGAACATTGAGTTTTCCTTGTCCGGTGTCTCAATGGAACGGTTGACCGGCGCGATATCTTCATACGGCGCGCTAAGTCGTACATAGGGCACGCCGCCCTTCCAATCGGCAAATGATTCACGGATTGCCTTCAACACTTCGGCCTCGTCGAAGTCGCCAACAATGGCAATCTCGCCTTTTTCGGCCGCGTAAAACTTCTTGTGGAACGCCCGAACCTGCTCCAGCGTAACCGCCTTGGTGTCCGCTTCCGCTTCGTTAAGCGAATTTACGTACCGCACGTCACCCTTCGGAAAAATGTTGAAGTGTTTGCCAAGCATCACACTCGCAAGCGCCTGGGGATCACTTTTTTGTGACTCAAGTCCGGTGAGCGCTTGTTTTTTCAACTGCTCAAATTCGCTTTCGGGGAACGACGGCTCGCGCATCACGTGAGTGGCAAGTTTGATCGCCGCCGCCAGGTTGGGTCGTGTCGTTTGCCCGCTTGCGGCGAGACCGTTTACGCCCCCTGCAATTTTTAACTTCTCAAGTTCATCCGCCAACTGCGCGCGGGTGAACTTGGTGGTGCCGCGCGACAACATTTGGCCGGTCATTGCCGCCACCGACGCCTGCCCGAATAACGACTTTTCATCGCCGCTGCGGAATCGCACATTGAAGTTTACCTGCTCGCCTTTGTTTTTCTTGGTCAACAGCGAGACCTTAATCCCACCAACGTCGACGATCTTGGTGCGTTTGTCGATATTTGTTTGCGACGGGTCAAACGCCTCAGCCGTTGAAATCGTCTGTTTGCCTTTGAAGTCTTTCAACATCTCGGCAGCCGTTGGCGGCGTCGGGATGTCTGCGCGTTGGGGCGCATCTTCCGGCTGGAAAATCCCGACAACACGGTTGTCGCGTTTGTAGTACTTTGCCGAGACCGCTTTTACCTGATCAACAGTTACCGTCTGCGCGTCGTCGCGGTCTTTAAAGAACAGGCGCCAGTCACCCAACGAAATGAATTCAGATAACTGCACACCAATCTGTTCGTGGTTATTCAGCGTGCGCTCGGCACCGTTCGCAGCGTTTTTACGTACCCGCTCCATCTCTTCAGGTGATGGTGGATTTTTGTAGAACTCCTCGACAATCCTGGTCATCTCTGCCTGCACCGGCTCGTATGGATCGCCCTTTTTGACCACTGCGCCAATCAGATGCAAACCACTGTCGGCGCCCGGGTAGGGAAAGCCAAAAATTTGCGCCGCCTTGCCGGTCTCAACCAGCGCTTTGTGCAAACGGCCGGTTGGCGAATCGGTCAAGACAAAATTCGCAAAGTCGACCACACCATTTTCCGGGTGCAGATTTGATGGAATCTTGTAGCCAAGCATGACGATTTGAATGTCACCCTTGCGACGTACAAAAAATTGACGTTCACCGTCCTGGGTCGGTTCGACGGTCCACAATTTTGGCAAAACACGGGTGGGCTTTGGAATCACGCTGAAATATTTTCCAACCCATTCAAGCACCTTCGCTTCGTCAAATTTACCGGCGACCAGCAAGACCGCATTGTCAGGCTGGTAATACTGCCGATAAAACGCTTGCAGATTTTCAATCTTTACGTTCTCAAGATCAGAACGGTTGCCAATGGTCGATTTGCCATAGTTGTGCCAATCGTAGGCAATGCTCTGTATGCGCTTGATAATCACATTAAATGGCTGGTTCTCGCCTGCTTCATATTCATTGCGCACCACCGTCATTTCCGAATCAAGATCTTTCTTCGCAACAAAAGAGTTGATCATTCGATCAGCTTCCATTTGGATCGCCCACTCGGTGTTCGTATCACTTGCCTGGAACAACTGGTAATAATTGGTGCGGTCAAGCCATGTCGTGCCGTTCCATCGCATGCCGCGCTTGTTGTGCTGCTGGGCGATGTCGGGATTGTCCGGCGTGCCTTTGAACAATAGGTGCTCGAGCAGATGCGCCATCCCTGTTTCGCCATAATTTTCGTGTTTTGACCCAACCAAGTACGTGATGTTGACCGTCACCGTCGGCTTGGATTGATCCGGATAAAGTAAAACCTTCATGCCGTTTGGCAGACTGTATTCGGTGATGCCTTCGACTGAGGTCACCTTGGTCGGCATCACCGCTTTGGCGGTGGCTGGGACGCTGGCAGGTTTTGCGGCCGGGGCCGCCTTTTTGGCGATTGCCGCCGGCGCGTTGGTTGCGGTTGATTGGGCAACAGCAACCGTCATCGAAACGGCGGTCAGCGCGCTAATCAGCATGACGTAAACAAAGCGGGTATTTATCAGCACTATGGACATGATTCTTGTCTCCGTGATTTTAGTGCGCTGATTCTAGCGTGGTTGGTCATCGAAGCATGTTAAATCGTCAAGGTTTGCGACGAATCGACGCATTTCGGGATTAAAAACCGGCTGGGTCGCCTGCAAAAACAAAAACGCCCGATCGGCGGGCGTTTTGAGGCAAAAACATCTTGATCAGCCCGCCGAATAAGGGCTTTACAAAACCATTCTAGCCGCGCTGTCGACGCGCTTCAAACAAACACACACCCGAGGCAACCGATACATTCAGGCTTTCAACCGAACCCATCATCGGGATATTGACCACCTCATCGCAGGTTTCACGTGTCAGGCGGCGCAACCCTTCGCCCTCCGCACCGAGCACCCATGCCAGCGGCCCGTCGAGTTTGGATTGGTACAAACTGCGCTCGCCGGTTTCGTCCGCGCCCAACAGCCAGATGTTGCGGTCCTTTAACTCACGCATGGTTCGCGCCAGATTGGTGACGGTGATATAGGGCATGGTTTCGCCTGCACCGCTGGCCACTTTCATGACGGCGGCCGTCAGACCGACACTGCGGTCTTTCGGCGCAATCACCGCGTGTGCGCCGGCGGCGTCCGCCACGCGCAAACACGCGCCGAGATTGTGTGGATCGGTGACACCATCCAGAATCAACAATAACGGCGGGCCTTCAACATGCTCCAGCACATCGTCGACAAACTGCGGCAATTGAAACGGCCGCGCCATCGCCACCACGCCCTGGTGACGCGCGTTGCCGGTCATGCCGTCCAACCGTTTATTGTCAACCGCCAGGATCCGAATGCCTTTTTCCTTGGCTGTTGCCAGCAGCTTATCCATGCGCGCATCGTGACGCTCTTCACGTGCGGCATTGATGAACAACTCTTCGACGGTATCGGCACGCGCTTTTAGTCTTGAGGCAACGGCATGAAAGCCAAACAGGATTTGCGGTTTCATTTTTTGGTCGAAGGCTTGCCGGTCGACGGTTTCTTGCCGGATACGGCGGTTTTTTTCTTGCCGGCGGATGGTTTTTTCGATGCTGGCTTATCAGCCGGCTTTTTTGCCAACGGTCTCTTCTTGGTTACGGGCACGCCATCGGCAAATCCGGCCATCGGTGTGGTCGGCGGATTGGCGCTCGATACGGTCATGACAACCTTTTGCGTTTTTGAAGCCGGCTTGTCGACAACCGGTGTGGCGGTGGCAGCCACCGGCGATTTGGCGGTATGTTTTGTACCTTCCTGCAACAACGGCGACACCTTTGGCTGTTTTGGCGGCGCGTTGGGAGACCAAGGCGGTGCCGCGAGTGCGTTGGTTTCTTTGTCACTGACCACGCGTTTGGTCGATTCACCGGCCAACATGAAGTCGATCTTGGACGTCTCGATATCGACACGCACCACCTTGACGTTGACCCGATCGGCCAACTGGAATTTTTTGCGGGTCCGTTCGCCGATGATCTGATGGCGATCACCATCGTACTTGAAATAATCCTGGCCCAGCTCGGAAATGTGCACCAGACCCTCGACGTACGCGTCATCCAATGCGACAAAAATACCAAAACTGGTGACCGACGAAATGGTGCCGGCAAAGGTTTCACCGATACGGTCCTTCATATAGAAACACTTGAGCCACGCCACCACGTCACGCGTGGCATCGTCGGCGCGGCGTTCGGTCATCGAACAAGTCTCGCCGATGACATCCCACGGTTGGCCGGGGTCGTAGGTCTCATTGCGCAGCACCGCCTTGATGGCGCGATGCACCAGCAGATCCGGATAGCGTCGAATCGGCGATGTGAAGTGGGTATATGCGTCATATGCCAGACCAAAATGTCCGGCATTCTCCGGCGAATAAACTGCCTGCCGCAACGAGCGCAACAACACGGTATTGAGCAACGGCTCGTCCGGACGACCCTTGATCTTGGCCAGCAATTCAGCGTAATCACGCGGCTCGGGCGTCTTGCCGCCGCCGAGTGACAAACCAAAGTCCTTGAGCATCGCACGCACCTGTGCGAGCTTGTCCTCGTTCGGTCCCTCGTGCACGCGAAACAAGGTGGTGTGTTCGTGTTCGGTCAAGAAATTGGCGGTCGACACGTTGGCCGCCAACATGCATTCTTCGATGAGCTTGTGCGCCTCGTTACGTTTGGCCGGCACAATCTCGGAAATCTTGCCGTCATCGGTAAAACGCATTTCAGTTTCAGCCGATTCAAAATCAATGGCGCCGCGTTTGCGACGCGCGGCGACCAGCAATTGAAACACCTCGTCGAGATGTTTGAGGTGCGGCAACAGATTTTTGTCGATGCCGTGGTCGTTTTCGTTTTCGTAAATCGCCTTCGATACCTTGGTGTAGGTCAGGCGCGCGGCCGAATGAAACACCGCTTCAAAAAAGTCGTAACGCTTGACATCGCCCGACAGTGAAATTTGCATTTCACACACCAGCGCCAGCCGGTCGACCGCCGGTTTCAACGAACACATCTCGTTGGAAAGCGCCTCGGGCAACATCGGGATTACGCGACGCGGAAAATAAACCGAGTTGCCGCGCAGTCGTGCCTCACGGTCAAACGCATCGCCCGGTTTGACGTAGTGCGAAACGTCGGCGATGGCGACAAACAATTTGTAGCCCTTGCCTTGCGGCTCTGCATACACCGCATCATCAAAATCTTTTGCGGTTTCGCCGTCAATGGTAACGAATGGCAACTTGCGCAAGTCACGCCGACCTTCACATTCCGCGGCCGATACGGTCTTTGGCATCTTTTTTTCAAGCGCCAGAATTTCATCGGACCATTCGTACGGCAGATCGTGTTTGCGCAGGGCAATTTCAATTTCCATGCCGGGATCGGCGTAATTACCGAGCACCTCGACCACACGGGCAACCGGTTCGGAATTCTTGGATGGCTGTGCAACCAACTCAACCATCACCACCTGACCGGGCACTGCCTTCAAATCGTGGCCGGGTTCAACCAGCAAATCCTGGCTGATGCGTTTGTTTTCCGCCACCACAAACAACACGCCGTGTTCGACAAACAGCCGACCCACTACCCGCGTATTCTTGTGTTCAAGCACTTCAATGATGGAGGCCTCACGGCGCCCCCGGCGATCGACACCGGTTTCACGTACCAGCACCCGGTCGCCGTCGAGCACCCGCTGCATTTGTTTCGGGCCAAGAAATAGATCATCCGACCCGTCATCCGGCACGAGGAAACCAAATCCGTCCGGATGACCTTGAACACGACCGGCAATCAAATCCATTTTTTCCGCGAGGCCGATGGCACCACGGCGGTTTTTCAACAGCTGGCCGTCACGCTCCATTGCATTGAGCCGGCGCGTGAAGCCATCGAGTTCAGCTTCGCCGATTTCCAACGCAACCGCGATTTCGTCTTCCATCATCGGCACGCCTGCCTGGGTGAGCACGTCGAGAATCAACTCACGTGATGGAATCGGGTTTTCGTATTTCTCCGCCTCGCGCACAGCGTGCGGGTCTTGTGACCGCGTGGGCGTTGCGGAGGCGCTTGGCGCTTGAGACTTGCCAATCGGCGATTTTGGCGGAGAACCGGCAATCACCGCATGGGCATTGCGTTTTTGCTGTGCTTTGGTTGTTTTTGGTTTGCGAGTGGACAATTGGTGTGCTTTTAGCTAATATTCGTCCTCATTTTACGCGGTAAGCCTGTTGGTAACGAGGTTTTCAGCAAATGCGGCGATAAATACCTGATACGCCACGTTTTTAAGGTGAAGCCCGGGTGGCGGAATTGGTAGACGCACTAGGGTCAGGTCCTAGCGGTGGCAACACTGTGGGGGTTCGAGTCCCTTCCCGGGCACCAAAATGAAAACAAGCCGCCATTGCGGCTTTTTTCATTTGGGGCACGGGAGCGAATGCCCTGCGGCATTCGCGCAAGGGACTCGAAAGACTCGCCATGCAGGGCGAGTCGGGGTCGCGCGAGCGAAGCGAAGTGTGACCGAGTCCATCCACCAGTGCGCACAAAGTGCGCCACTATCCCGGGCACCAAAAACTAAAACGCGCTTCGGCGCGTTTTTTCATTTCTGCCCGGAGGCAAGTCCCTGCGGACTTGCCGGAAGGCCGCGAGCGTCGGGTTTCGTTGAGCAAACTGCTTTGCTCAACGCGACGCAAGCCGGTTTCGCTTGCAAGCGAAAAAGGAAGAAAGACTCGCCATGCAGGGCTAGACGCGGGGTGAATGCGGGGTTTCGTTGAGCAAACTACTTTGCTCAACGCCGAATGAACCGAATGGCCTCTGCGCCATTCGACGCGCGAGCGAAGCGAAGTGTGACCGAGTCCACCCACAAACGCGCACACCGTGCGCCATTATTCGGCACCAAAAACTAAAACGCGCTTCGGCGCGTCTTGATTCAGTCGGCAAGAGTCGCACACCCAAACATCCTAGCGACCCGTGTTGATCCCCAATTGCTTGAGGTAAGCGCTGATGGTTGGGGTGATCGCATCGCGCTCGCGCGCCCGATCGACCCATCCCTGCGCCTCATCGAGTTTGCCGCTGGCCGCAAGTGAAATCGCCGCACCCAACATCCACTTGCCCTCGCCTGGTCTCAATCGTAGTGCAGCCTGATACGCGTCGGTCGCATCAGCGTGCAAACCCAACCGCTGCTCGGCGTTGCCGCGCAATGCCAATGCATCGGCATCCGCAACGAATTGACTCTCCAGTCGTTTCAATAAATCCAATGCAGCCTGCGGGCGGTTATCGGCGACTTCGAGTCGGGCAATTTCGCGACCGAGCAAAACAATCGCACGCTGATCCCGCGTGGATTCAGCTGCCGCAAGCGCCTCACGCAAGGTAGCCTGCGCCGCCGGGCGCGAACCTTCATTCCAGATGGCACGTGCGGTCGCCAGCGTTTCATCCGTTGCCACCTGTCGTACCGGTATGTTGGTAATGGTGGTCTTTCCGGGCGTGATGGGAGACCCGGCACGCTTCACATTTTCAGCCACTGACGGCGCGGCGGCGACGAGAGCGGAAAGCTTCATCGACAGTTTGAGTTTGTCAGCCGCGATTGATGTTCCCGTCGGACCCGGCGATACTAATGGTGCCGGCGATTGCAGTGCAGGCGCCGCAATCACCGTCGCCGCGACGGGAAGCTCAATGACCACCGCAGGCGGCTGTGCGGCGGCAACCGGCGGCGTTGCAGCCGGTGCGACCTCAACGATGGGTGGCGCGGTCGGCGCGACAATCGAAGCAGCGCCTGCGGCCACCGGTACATCAGGCGCCTGCCAATGCCGCCAAACTAGAATGCCGACGGCAATGACCGCAACAACGACCCCGGCCAGCCATAAAAAACTCTCGGCAATCCCGGTGTGGGGACGACGCGGCGAAATATTTCTTGGCCCGACTTCCGTCGCCTGTGCGCCATCGACGGTCGCATTGCGACGGTCGATGTCTTTCAACATGCGGTTGATGACACTCATCGCCGCCCCGTCCAGCCTGCAAATGACATCATTTTCTTAATCAGGGGCTTGAGCCCACCAGCAGCAGCCGGCGATACGGCATCGGTGTCTTCTGATGCAAGCAGGACATGCCGGCGTTCGACTTTCAACATACCTTCGCCGAATGCAAGCATCAATGCCTTGTGCGCAATGATATTGATGAGCCTTGGAATACCATGGCTAAGTTGGGAGAGTTCTTCAATGGCCGCATCGGTAAAAATACGCGGATCGGTCGCGCCCGCGACCTGCAATCGATGATCGACATAGGTGCCGACTTCAAGCGTTTGCAACGGCGCAATATGGTCAGCAAACGTCACCCGTTGCAAGAGCTGTCGAAGGTGCGGCTGCGAGAGCTTGATATCGAGTTCGGGCTGGCCGAACAATACAATTTGCAACAGCTTTTGTTTTTCGGTCTCGATATTCGACATGAGCCGTAACGCCTCGACCGTTTCGTCAGGTATGCACTGCGCCTCATCGATGATCAGCACCACCTTGCGTCCGTGGCGGGCGTGGTCGAGCAGACAACGTTTAAGCTCCTTGACAATCCGGTGCGACGATTCGCCCGCATCAATTTCAATGCCCAACTCGTCACAAACAGCCAGCAGCATATTGCGGGCGTCAAGCGCCGGATTGGGGATGTAGGCGGTCTCACATTCGGTTGCCAGCGCGGCCAACAAACGGCGGCACAACAGGGTTTTGCCGCAACCGACTTCAGCAACTATCTTGACGAACCCCTCACCGGACCGAAGCGCCACCAGCAGGGTGTTCAGCGCCGCTTGCGCGCCCTCGTGCGCATAAAAAAAAGCAGTGTCCGGCGTGAGTGAAAACGGTCGCTCCGTCAGACCGAAGTGCCGCTCATACATGCGCTGTTACTTCGCCGCCGGCGAACCGTCGATATTGATGATGCGTCTGGTGTTGCCAAGTTCCTCGATGCGGTCCCTGGCATCCCGCGCCTGTTCGCGCCAGTCTTCGGCGGAACGGATGATGGTCGGTTTGATCAGCACCACAATCTCCCGTTTTGTGCCGGTTTTTTGCTGGTTGCCAAGCAGGTTGGACAGCAACGGGACGTTTGTTGACCCAGGCAATCCGGAACGACTTCCTTGCGATTGAACCTGCATCAACCCGCCGATGGCAACAATATTACCGTCGGTGACACGCACCACGGTATCGGTCTCATTGGTACTGTTGGCCGGCAGCGGCAGCCGGATAACGCCGAGTGACCCGCCCAGATCAACCGTCTTGACGACTTCGGCCACCGAACTCACTGACGGATGAATGTGCAGGGTGATGGTATCGCCTTGGTCGATTTGCGGCATCACATCCAGCGCGATACCGGAGAAAAACGATTGAAGGGCAATGGTCGGCAGGGTTGTTGTGTTACCAGCCGCCGCCGCGCCGGTGGTGATGGTCCCGCCGGTGACGCCGGTGACAAAGTATTCATCAGTACCAACCTTCAGCACCGCTTTTTGGTTGTTGAGTGCGGCCACCCGCGGGCTCGACAGGATTTGAATATCACCCTGGGTTTCAAGGAAACTCAGTACACCTTCAAAGTTGCGCTGGCCAAACACCAACCCAAATATGCCATTCCCCAGCGCCGGAAAGGCGACCGCATCCGGCAATGCGGGCTGCGGGCTGCCGGGATTCGGCGGGAAGCGACTGTTTGGCGTCAGACTGATCGTACCGCCGGCACCTCTTCCCCGAAGCAGGGTCCAGTCAACTCCACTTTGAAAACCGTCACGCAGCTGTACTTCGACGATTTTTGCCTCGAGCATCACCTGGCGTTCGACCGCAATCTTCGAGGCCTTCAAAAATGCCTCGACCTGCCGTAACTCGTCGGGCATTGCGCGCACGGCAACAATGCCGGCTTGCGGGCTCAGCACCACGTTACGACCGGGCGCACCACCGACGATTCCACGCAGCACGTCACCGAGCTCGCCCCAAAAATCTGTCTTGGAGGTGGTTGACAGCCGGCTGTTCTCAAACGCAGGTTGTGCGTTAGGGCCGGGAGTTGATCCGGGTTGCCCGGACGGTGCCCCGCT
>JANOEV010000421.1:0-2702 GCA_031413695.1 Burkholderiales bacterium | reverse complement strand
CGCCGGCGCCGACCCGGCCGCCGCTGCGCAGCAATTGGTTGAAGCACGCATGGTCAGCGGCCTGCAGCATCCAAACATCGTCACGTTGTTCGACGCCCAACAAGAGCGTGATGGTGCCTATCTGGTTTACGAATACATCGACGGCAGTACCCTGTCCAAAATGATCCGCGAACGCGGCCATCTGCCGGCGCAACTGGCGGTAAAGCTGGCCATTGATGTGTTGCGTGCGCTGGTGTTCGCCCACCAACGGCATACGCTGCATTGTGATTTAAAGCCGTCCAATGTGCTGGTTGCCACCGACGGCACCGCACGGGTGATGGATTTTGGCATTGGGCAACGAACCGATCGCCGCAGTACCAATGCCGCAGCCCCGGCCACCTCCACCGGTTTTTCCGGCACGCCGTGTTACCTTGCACCCGAAATTGCCGGCGGATCGGCATCGACGATTGCATCCGATCTATTTTCAGTCGGCGTGATGTTGTACGAAATGTTGTGCGGCACGCCACCCATTGCCGGTCGCACCACCTTCGAAACCATCCACCGCATGGCCCAGGAAACGTTTGACGCTGTCGCCAGCCGCAACACCAACGTCGACCCGAAGCTCAACCAGATTGTCATGCACGCGATTGGAAAAACGCCGGCGGATCGGTTTGCCTCGGCGGTAGCGTTTATTGGTGCGCTGGAAGACTATCTGGTACCGGTCGCCGAGCCGGCGGCGGCTGGTGAGGGTTCATCTGCCACACTGGCATTTTTGATTCAGCGCATGCGCTTCAAAAGTGACTTTCCGGTGCTGTCCGGCGCGGTATCGGCCATCAACCGCATTGTCGCCTCGGATCGCGAGCCGACCAGCAAACTGACCAACATCATCCTCAAGGATGTTTCGCTGACCAATAAAATCCTGCGCATCATCAATGCCGCGCACTACAACCGTTTTGGCGGTTCGATCAGCACCGTGTCGCGTGCGGTTTCGTTGCTGGGGTTTGACGCTGTTCGTAACATCGCATTGTCATTGGTGCTGTTTGAACACCTGCAAAACCAGCAACAGGCGGCGGATTTGCAGGACATTATCGGCGGCTGCTTCTTCAGCAGTGTGTTTGCGGTTGAACTCGCCAAATCAGTCGGCCGCGCAGACGCCGAGGAAATGGCCATCTGCGCCATGTTCCACACGCTGGGCAAACTGGTGGCGACGTTTTATTTGCACGAAGAGGCCAAACAAATTGCCAGTGTCGCCGCCACGCGCAATCTGAATGATGATCGTGCCGCACGCGAAGTGATCGGCGTGACCTATTCCGAACTCGGCGCCGGTGTGGCACGGCATTGGAATCTGCCGGGCGAAATCATCGATAGCATGGATGCCTGTGACGATGCACAGGTGTCATCGTCCGTGTATGACCATCAACCGGCGCGCGTGTTTGCCAGCTGCGCGACCGAAATGGCAAATCTTGCCGTGCACGGTGACGCCGACTGCCGCAAGGCAAATCTGACGCGCATCATGGGCAAATACGCCAAGTCGATGAAAATCACGCCTGAGACGATGGCACACGTGGTCGAGCGGGCCAGCGAGCGATTTAAGACTGACACCGCGGCCATTGGGCTGCGTTGTCGCACTAAAAAGCTCACGCGCGAAGCCAGCTACATCGCCGCAACCATGCGCGGCGAAGGCGACCCGATAGACGCTGATATCACCAGTACCGGGCAGATGATCGGCGCTGCCGGCAATGTTGCCGGTGGGGTTGCCGGCGCAGTTGCCACTGATAGCGGAAGTGACGCCATGCCGGGCGAAATCGCCGCCAGCGCACTGCCATCGGCTGACGACCGCCGCGCACAATTGCTGGCGGGGATCCAGGACATCACCGACACGCTCGCCGGCGAATACGACCTGAATCAGGCGCTGCGGATTATTCTCGAGACAATTTATCGTGGCGCGCGGTTTGACCGGGTGTTGCTGTTTTCACGCGCTCCAAACGGCCTGAGCATGATCTGCCGCCACGCCTTCGGCCGCGACGGCGAACGGTTGGTCAGCGAAGGTTTCTCGTTGTCACTCGAACCGGCGCGCACGGTGTTTTATGGCGCGCTGTCACGTGGTGCCGACGTGGCGATTCAGGATGTGGACAGCGCCAAAGTCGCACCATTGATGCCGGCGTGGTACGCCAAAAAACTCGGCGCGCGCGGCATGTTGTTGCTGCCGCTGATGGTCAAAAATCGCGCCATCGGCTTGATCTATGCGGATTGTCAACAGGAGGTGGTGAGTTTTGACGAGGCAGACTTAAGATTGCTGCGCACGCTGCGCAGTCAGGCGGTGATGGCGATCCGACAGAAGGACTTTGGCTAGAACGCGTATTTCCAAGTTACCTTACTGAACGCCGCCCACGCCTGCAGCACCAGCCACACCGGCCGAAATTCGCCGGATGCCCAGCCCAAACCGGCCGTCCTGTTTGTCTGCAATCATCAGGCCAAACTGGCGCACCGCGGCGGGATCAAGTGGCGGTGCATTAACGACACGCCGGCCGCGAAAGCTCGGCACGAATGCGCTGACCGGTAACACCACCGTTGTCCATTTATCGGCGGTGGTACCGAACGACGCCTGATAACTCACGCCGTCAAACGCGCCTGAGGTGCGCAGGTTGAGCATGTAGCGTTTGCCATCGCCGCGAACCTCCAACACATATTGTACGGCTGTCGAAGGCGTGGGGACTTTTGCG
>JANOEV010000420.1:0-1728 GCA_031413695.1 Burkholderiales bacterium | reverse complement strand
TCTTTTTTCCCCATCGCCGCGCGGCCTGCCGTCATCGCGGCCTGATACTTCTTCTCTTTCCCCTGAGCCTCCTTACCGGCATCAATCTGGGCCTGCACCTCTCTCTTGAATATCGTCGCTGTTGCATCGCCCGACTTATACCTCAACGCTTCATCCACCAGTTTCAAGGCTCCGTCGAAATCCTTCTTGTTCATCGCCGCGCGCCCATCCGTCATTGCTTGCTCGTATTTGGTGGTCAGTTCCGCTTGCGACATCCGCGCGGCGCGGCGCGCTTGTGCCGCTTTGACCAGATCACCCGCCGCCTTGTCATTCTTTCGCAATCGCATTGCGCCAGTTGCGATTTGCTCGGCTTCTTCAAATTTTTCCGCCTTCATTGCGGCTTGAGCACGGACCATTTCATGCTGATATGCTGCCACAATTTTCTCGTCAGCCTGTTTCCTCAATGCCATTGCCTCAGGCGATTCCGGCTTCAGCCGCAGTGCTTCTTCCAAGGTCGCGATCGCAGCATCAAAATCATTTCTTTCCAACGCTGACTTCGATTCCGCGATCAACAAAACAAGTTTTGCTTGATCTGCCTTTTGCCGGTCGTTGCGTCCCTGATTTACAAGTTTATGTCCAAAGTAAACTCCAACCGCGATCAAGCATACTGCACCCACACCAGCGAGAATTTTGGGCATGTGTGGCGACATGCCGGTCGGCTTATACTCCATCGCCAACGATTCCAAAGTGAGTTTATCCAGCGACAGTTGCGGGTCGAGTAATCGATTGCACAGATCGCGCCAGCGTTCACCGTCTCGTCCGAGATTTTCCCACGCGGGCGAGGAGGCAATGGGATAATTATAATCGTAAGCACTGGTGACGAGCCGACCTTCCACCAGTTGCAAGAGCAATTCACCCAAGGCCCGGAGGTCCTGCACTTCCATGACCTGATGCAACAACTCGCCCGCTTCGCGCCGATCTTCCTTGCCGAGCCGGGCCAGTTGGAGAGGCGCAGCCGGATACGCGTCGGCCAGATGCAGCGGCGTGCTGCGCAGCGGGCATGGTTTACCCACGAGAAAAATATTGGCGGCTTTGAGATTGCCGTGGGGGAAACCGCGCGAACGTTTTAACGCCAAGCAACCACCGACAATGCCAGTGACAACCTGCCGCAAGTCCGCGCTGTTCACGCTGCCGCGCCGGGCTATCCAGGCTTTAAGCGTGTTGCGCGGGTAATAATTTGTGACGTACCAAGCCCCCTCGTCGGAGAACCCGACGTCATGGATGGGCACGATGCCGCGCGCGCCCTCGTTGTACGCTTTCTGAAGTTGTTTGATGCCCGCAAGAAATTCCTGCGCGGGGTCCTTGGCGAGCGCGTCTTCCGGTTTGCCTCCTTCCGGCGATTGTCGCCGGTGAGGGGCATAACATTTGACTGCGAAGTTCGGATCGCCCTGATTCCCCGCCTTGCGTGCACGCCACACGGTCGAAACGTGGCCGCGATCTTCCGTTATCGCGAGCGGCTCACCGTACGTTTCATAATCACCAAATGTTGGCATTGCGCGTCCTGAGAATTCAAAAATTAAAAATTAAAAAAGAAAAAGGAAACCCCGCTCATTTTTAATTTTGCATTTTTAATTTTGAACTGAACCGCCGCATGGTGGCGATGGCAAGCAGACGAGAATGCAGCGTGAAGTCAATGGCTATGGTTTTTCCGGAGTAATCACCACGATGCGGTTTTCCTTAACCTCTATT